>NZ_LFRO01000100.1:0-574 GCF_001512385.1 Methanoculleus sp. DTU007
AGACCTATCAGGAGGGTATGGGCCGCAATGCTCACCGGATCGCCGCTGCAGCCGAGACCGTGGCACAGGAGAGCGGCGTCGTCATCGGCATCGCGCCGGCGTTCACTGAGATTCATCCGATAAGTCACCACTATGCAATACCGGTCTATGCCCAGCATATCGATGCGATCACCCCCGGCGCCCATACGGGCCATATTCTCCCCGAGGCGGTCAGGGCGGCAGGTGCACGCGGCACCCTGATCAACCACTCTGAGCGACGCCTCACTCTGGCCGATATCGACGCCTGCGTCCAGGCCGCTCGCAGGCTCAACCTTGAATCGGTCGTCTGCACGAACAACGACTCGACCAGCGCCGCAGCGGCGGCCCTCGGGCCCGATTATGTGGCGGTCGAGCCTCCGGAGTTGATCGGGAGCGGTGTCTCGGTCTCAAAGGCCGACCCTGGAATAATCGAGCGGTCCGTCAATGCCGTCAGATCGGTCAACCCGGACGTGAAGGTCCTGACCGGGGCGGGTATCCAGTCGGGCGAGTGCGTGAAGATTGCTGTCGATCTTGGGACCTGCGGTGTTCTCCTCGC
>NZ_LFRO01000039.1:0-1941 GCF_001512385.1 Methanoculleus sp. DTU007
AGAAGCAGCTATCCTTTAAAAAGTGCGTAACAGCTTACCAGTCGAGGTTTGGGGCACTGAAAATGGACGGGGCTTAAGCCTACTACAGAGACCACGGACCACACGTTCGTGTGATGGCGTAGAGAGGCGTGCTGCCTGGGCCGAAGCAGGGCCGTAAGGTCCTGTGGACCGGGTAGTAATGAGAATTCTGGCATTAGTAGAAGCAAAGTTGGGTGAGAATCCCAACCGCCGTAGGGGCTAGGTTTCCTCGGCAATGTTCGTCAGCCGAGGGTTAGTCGGTCCTAAGGTGTGTCGTAACTCGAACACATCGAAAGGGAAACAGGTTAATATTCCTGTACCGTGCATCCATTGCGGGTAACCGCCCTGACGCTTCGGGATATGCCGGGCAGGGTCGTCGCCCTGTCCAAGCGTTCAACCTCGTGGAGTACCGTCATGGTGAGAAGCGAGGGAAGACGTGATGGAGTAATTCGGCAAATTCCTGGAGCCCGTGAAAAGGGGGATGCAATGACCGTACCGAGATCTGACACAGGTGCCCCTAGCTGAAAAGGCTAAGGCGTGTCGGTGTAATCGTGTTAAGGGAACTCGGCAAATTAGCCCCGTAACTTCGGGAGAAGGGGTGCCTGCCTGGCGATCAGGCAGGTCGCAGTGACCAGGGGGCTCTGACTGTCTAATAACAACATAGGTGACTGCAACTCGGAAACGATTAGTATAGTCACTGATTCCTGCCCAGTGCGAGTATCTGAATCCCGGGTTCAACCGGACGAAGGACTCGTAAACGGCGGGGGTAACTATGACCCTCTTAAGGTAGCGTAGTACCTTGTCGCTTAATTGGCGACTTGCATGAATGGATTAACGAGAGCCCTACTGTCCCTAACACGAATCCGTTGAACATTTTGTCCTAGTGCAGAGACTAGGGACTCCAGATGGGAAGTGAAGACCCCGTGGAGCTTTACTGCAGCCTGTTGCTGTGTTACGGTATTCCTTGCGCAGCGTAGATGGGAGGCGTCGAACCATCCCTTCCGGGGGGTGGGGAGCCACCGATGAGACACCATCCTTGGTTTACTGTAACACTAACTCTCGTTCCGAGAGGACACCGGTAGGTAGGCAGTTTGGGTGGGGCGCCACACCCTCGAAAAAATATCAAGGGTGCCCTAAGGTCAACTCATGTGAGTCAGAAACTCACAGGAGAGTGTCAAGAGCATAAGTTGGCCTGACGCGATTTCGCAGAGCAAGAAATCGCGAGAGGAAACTCGGGTCTAACGAACCAATGAGCCTTGTTGATGAGGGCCATTGACGACAGAAAAGCTACCCCGGGGATAACAGAGTCGTCGCCGGCAAGAGCACATATCGACCCGGCGGCTTGCTACCTCGATGTCGGTTCTTTCCATCCTGGCNNGCCAAGGGTGAGGTTGTTCGCCTATTAAAGGGGATCGTGAGCTGGGTTTAGACCGTCGTGAGACAGGTCGGTTACTATCTATCTGGAGTGTTTGGAGTCTGAAGGTAAGATGGAAATAGTACGAGAGGAACTTTCCGTCGCCGCCTCTGGTCGATCGGTTGTCCGACCGGGCACTGCCGAGCAGCTACGCGGTAAGGGATAAAAGCTGAAAGCATCTAAGCTTGAAACCCGCCCTGAAAAGAGACTCCGTTAAGGACACGGGTAAAAGACCCGCTTGATAGGTCCGGGATGTAAGCACGAAGGTAACGACGTGTTCAGTCCGCGGATACTAACGTCCAATGCCATCCGCTGAACTCAGACGAAATCCAGAGTCGCGCACCGAAACCGTAATGGTACTAGCGGCCAGAGCAGAGGGGAAACACCTGGACTCATCCCGAACCCAGCAGTTAAGCCCTCTTACGTATTGTGTGGTACTGAGGTACGCGAGTCCTCGGGAAGCACG
This sequence comes from Methanoculleus sp. DTU007, assembly GCF_001512385.1. Lineage (NCBI taxonomy): Archaea > Methanobacteriati > Methanobacteriota > Methanomicrobia > Methanomicrobiales > Methanomicrobiaceae > Methanoculleus > Methanoculleus sp. DTU007. The sequence goes on from NZ_LFRO01000039.1 coordinate 1,899, forward strand.
ATTCGCTGCTAGTACCTCCCTTCCATGAGAAACCTGCTCTTCT
>NZ_LFRO01000099.1:0-569 GCF_001512385.1 Methanoculleus sp. DTU007
ATCTGAGACGTTACCATAATCTTCGATAAACGCTAAAGGATCCGTGGTTCTGGTTTTCCTTTCTCCACATCTAGGTTGGCTCTGAGGCCAATTCAAACTCACTATTGAGGGTAGAAATATTCTGAAATTTTTGGGATAATTGGTAACAAAGTATGATTAACAACCAGTCTGATTGTAGAATTCATTTGATGCATTAAGACGATAAAGAATAGGTTTCCAACCGTAGAATTACATTAATTCGAACTGTTGGAGCCGATCAAAGACTCGCTTCGGGTGGGGCAGATTCCCCACGTTTTGACTGATCACAGGTTCATACCCAAGTGCCTCCCTTCCTCTTCATGAGAGTACTCGGAAAAACTCTGCACTTTTTATCTGCCTGGGATAATTTCCATAATCTCTATCGATCCCTAGGTTTACCAGCGCGTATGCTGATCACTACAGACCTTCTAAATACATACTACCTTTTTGTCCGAACTCATAGATGTAACCCAGGCCATTAAATTTCAAAACAGAATGCTGCTATGGGGATTTGAACCCCAGTCGTCGGCGTGAAAGGCCGACATGATTGG
>NZ_LFRO01000077.1:0-5177 GCF_001512385.1 Methanoculleus sp. DTU007
GGCTACTTCGAGGAACTCGGCGAAGGCAAGGAGCGCCTCCAGAAGATCATGGACGAGACGAGCCGGTGCATCAAGTGCTACCAGTGCATCGAGAACTGTCCGATCTGCTACTGCGTCGAGTGCAGCACGAAGAAGTCCTACCTGGTCGAGCCCGGTCAGGTCCCGCCGCCGTTCATGTTCCACCTGATCCGCTACGCGCACATCTCGGACTCGTGTATCAACTGCGGCCAGTGCGAGGAGCACTGCGCGATGGATATTCCAAACGCGCTCTTCATGCACGCCCTGCAGGTCGATCTCCAGGAGATGTTCGGCCACACCCCGGGTGTGGACATGGAACTCCCAGTGCTCGCGCTCGTCGAGGAGCAGGCGGAGCGCAAGCGGCTTGCCGACACCGGCAGCGACCAGATCTTCAACATCTTTGGGTAAGGGAGATATCTCCCTCTTTTTTTGAGACTTCATCGCTCCTCTCACGAGAGTACGGGGAGTCCATCTTTGCGGTCCAGTGCCTTCGCGTGACGTCGTATCGCACACTCTTCAACGCCTGTTCACGCAGAACCACAGGTTAACGTACGCCGTTGTATGGAAAAAGAAGAGATTGGTTCACTGAATGGTGATGGTATATGAGAGAGCCGGAATAGCGCTCTGATTGGCGAAGGTCTCCTCATGGCCATCGGGGAACCGAACCACCGTCAGATCAGGGGAGAAGTCGGCTTCAACAAGTGCGGCAAACCAGTAGCGGTCGAGCACTTCCTGCGCCCCGGTAAAGTCAAGTCCCGGCGTGGAGTAGATAGTCTCATTATCGGTGCTCTCGATTCTCGCAAAATTCAAGACCGAGAACCTGGCGGAATCGCCCTCGACCGAAGTCACCGTTACGGGCGACCCGGTTGCCATCTCAAGCGCGGATTTCAACTCTTGCTCCGGCTCGGCGATCTTGAGAAAGACTGCAATCCTCTCAATCCACGAGAGGGTGTAGTTAAAGGTGACGTCTGCACTCCCATCCTCGTCCACGGCGATCAGAAGGTTGTCTGCGCTGAAGGCCCCGGCCGGGGCAGTCATAAGCATCAGGACCAGGAAGGAGGCGACCAGGATTCCTCGTTTCATCCGCATACCTCTAAGAACCATACATCGTTCAAATGGATAAACATATGGTGAATGTCACCAGGCGTGTAAGCATTAGAGTCCTAAACCCTTGCAACTCACCCATAACGGCAGATCCCCCTGTGAGCAGGTTGAGCGCCTGTGCTCACTCATATCCTTCCGTCTCCTCAAACGTCCTCACATCGTAATTCTGTAATAAACCGGTCTCTGGATTCACATGGATCATCAGGAAGAGTTCGTACTCCGGGTTCTCCCAGAGAGCAAGAGCCGGCTTATCCTCTTTCGCCTGGAATCCAAGATCCCAAAGAGCCTCACGGATCCTCTCGTATGGTGCATCCACGGTGACGACCTCCCGGACCCTCTCCTTCATAGCCTCCTGCACATCCCGGTCAATCTTCATCAGTTTTGGCATACGAGGACCATACCGCCATACGCCCAGATAAACTTTGACCCGTTACGGCGGTTGAAAGGAGATGGGAGTGTAACAGTTATCATAAAGATCTTCACCGGGCATTATACACCGCAAGATCCTCAATCTCGTCATCCGGCTCATCATAAACACCCACGCGGTATCCGGCATACCCGCCTCCGAGATTCATTTTGAGCAGGACAAAGATTTTGAGGTCAGGCTGAACCCAGACCGTGACATCGGCGTCGTCTCGCTCAGGTATGAAATTCATTGCCAGGAGCGCTTCCCTGACACCGGTATATTCGGGCATTGACTGGATCATCTCCTCGATCTCCGCCATCACAGCCCGTTGCTGCGTTGCCTCGATCTCATCAAGCATGACCCCCACGATCGAACTTTGTGTATAAAAGATGATCCAGAGAGCCAAAGTACACCCGGGTACTGTCGCGGGGAACTACATGAGGCATTACGATGTGAGGATCACCCAAAAAGTCCGGCAAATTGCATAACCTTCATCATAAACCTCACAAAAACATACAGCAACCGAAGGCACAGCAGGGGGCACCATGGCTAGCAACGACGACTCAAGGACACTGATCCTCGATATGGAGACCGACGATCTGGAGGAGCTCTCCGAGTACCTGGATGTGTTGAGCAGCAGTACACGCTTGAAGATCCTCAAAATCATCGAACGGACGCCAAAGACCGTTCGGGAGATCTCGGCCGCGATCGAGACGAGCTATGAGAACACAAAGAAACATCTCGATAAACTCATGAGCATCGGGGTTATCCGGAAAGAGGCGGGTCTCTCCCGGCCGACCGCAAAAGGGGTTCATCCAGTCTGGAAATACTCGCTCGTGCCCGGGGGGCTTGAGGCGATCACACGAAGCCTCGGGCTGTTTGCGAACCTGAAATTGACACTCACTGATGCCATGCTTGCAAAGAAACTCGCCGGAGTGCGGGAGACCTTCGCGGGAGAGTTTGCCGGACTCTGCCCGGTCCTTATCCTTCTGGGAGGGGCAGAGGACGGCAAGGTCTTCCCGCTCGAAGATGAGAGTATCGCTGTAGGCCGGGCGGACCCGGCCGTACCCGACCCTGGGAGGCCGGGGATCGTTCTTGGTGAAGATTACGCAGCGGTCACCCGCATCTCAAGGCCGCACGCCCGGCTCACCCAGCGACAGGGTGTCTGGTTCATCGAGGATTGTGGCAGCACCGGGGGCACGTTCGTCAACGGCGCAACGCTTGACCAGGGCAGGCGACGCGAACTCAATAACGGGGACCTGATCGAGCTTGCAAAGGGAGCGATGGGGGCGACTCTGGTCTTTGTTGTTCCCGGGGGTACCGGCGCCGAATGAGGCCTGAACGGGCGGCCGTCTTGCTCCTCATGGCCACCCTCCTCATCGTCGCGACCGCCCCCGCAGTCTCGGGAGCGGGGGGGCCGCCGGAGCACGCGAATGCCGACGCTACATCCATCAAGGCTGCCGACAAAAAACCGGTCGACGATGTCACCGCACCCAGGAAGAGTGCAAGCGCCCCCGGTCAGATCAAGAAGAACAACGGCAAAACGACGCCGCAGGTGACGCCGACCCCCGTCCCCTCCTCCGAGATCCTTGGAGAAGAGATGACCGAGACGCCAACCGGGAGACACATGGAGCCACAGGAGGAGAGCAGCCGGACAGCCGGCGCCCAATTACCGGGGCCGACCGGGATTGTTCTGGGCCTAACCCTTCTCGCCGGGGCAGCCGTGCTTGGTGCGCGGTACCTCAAGCAACCGGAGAAGAGAGGTCCCCACGGCGCTTCGTCGGCGAGCACAATCGTCCTGCAAGACCCAAACCGGACCGTACTCCCTCACCCGGCCGGGTTCCCGCGCGAACTGAGCGAACGTTACGACCGGATCACCTTCGTCGGGAGAGGCGGGCTCGGACAGGTCTTCTCCGCAGTCAGGCGTGACGACGGCAGGCCTGTAGCGGTGAAGGTTCCGGTCGCCTACGACGAAGCAACCGGAAAGACCTTCCTGAAGGAGATGCGATTCTGGGAGGAACTGGCGCATCCAAACATCGTGCAGGTCTACTCGGTCAACATCCTCCCTGTCCCGTACGTCGAGATGGAGTACCTGCCCCAAAGTCTCACAGACCTCGATAAACCCCTCCTGCCGAAGACCGCCGCCCGGATTGCCGCCGGCATTCTCGCCGGGCTGGCTTATGCCCACAAACGGGGGATCGTCCATCGAGACATCAAGCCCGGGAACATCCTTCTTGCGGAGGACCTGACGCCGAAGATCGCCGACTGGGGCATGAGCACGAGGCCTGAAGAGACACGGGAGAATGGCACCGCCGGATTCACCCTCGCCTACGCGGCCCCGGAGCAGATCGCCCCGGAGCAGTTCGGGAGGACCGGGCCCGCAACCGACATCTACCTGTTCGGTGTCGTCTTCTACGAGATGGTTACAGGAAAACTTCCTTACGCCTCCGAGGGCATCGCCGGGATTACCGGAGCGATCCTGAACGCGCAGCCCGCGCCACCGTCTGATCTTGACCCTGCCCTAGCCAGGTTTGATGAGATCATCCTCCGCTGCCTCGCAAAGACACCCACCGACCGTTACCAATCCGCCGGAGAGGCGCTCGATGCGATCGAGACCGTGGTGAGGGAGACTGGCTACGGACGGGCGTGAAGGGGGCCTGAACGCCAGGGTGATGCAGGATTTCACCAATTTGCCTCCGCCCATACTTCCTTTTGCAGTCGACCCATACGTGAGTGCAGGACCGCCCGGCCCGGTCGCAGACCGGGCCTGAACACTAGGCCCTGCTCGAGACCGTGAGTGGAGCCACCTGCATCGCCATCCAGATCGCTCGTCCGTCGTAGCAGTCGGGTGGGTCCAGGGTACGGTGCAGCGGTTGCTGCAGACGGAAATTCAAATTTAGAGGGCCAGATCAAGAATTGGACGATAGAAAACTACGAAAATTATCGTAGTTAAAGGAAGATATTTATTTTTACCCATTCAAGAGATGATTGACGCTTATGCGAGGAAAGATAGTACTTCTGGGGATCGCCCTGATGGTCCTCTGCGCAGCGGTGATCGGTAGTGTCACCGCACAGACGCCAGAGCCGGCGGAGTCAAAAGAAAAGTTAATCCATGTCTCCGGTACGGGCAAAGTGACGACAACACCCGACCAGGCCATCATATTGTTCTCAGTCGAGACCGAGCATGCCGACGTCAAGACTGCACAGCAGCAGAACGCAGAGAAGATGGACGCCGTGATCAAAGCCTTAAAGAAGGCAGGGATCCCGGAGAAAGATATCAGGACCGCGAGTTACAACATCATCCCGGTGACCGGGGAGAACAACAGGCCTCTTTCCTCCGAGACGGGGGCATCTGATCTGAAGATCCAGTTCTACCGCGTCATCAACACTCTTGAGGTCACGCTCAATGACGTAGACCGTGCCGGTGAGATCGTCGACCTTGCGGTCGAGAACGGTGCAAACCGGGTCGACCGGTTCGCGTTCACCCTGAGTGATGAAAAGCAGCAGCAGTTCAGGTCGCAGGCCCTGACCGCCGCTGTCGCGCAGGCGCGGAGCGACGCAGACGCGGTTGCCGCAGCCCTCGGCAAGAGGATCATCGATGTCAAAGAGGTCAACGTCGGGAGCAGTTACATCCCGCTGGCATACGACA
>NZ_LFRO01000077.1:5266-41358 GCF_001512385.1 Methanoculleus sp. DTU007
CCTCCGATTACCTCATCGGGAAGCATAATCGTTCCCGACGAGAGACCGGATGTCTGGAGTCTGTTCTGATGCCCACTCTCATCGAGGTCTACAACAACATCCCCTTCCGGCCGGATCTCGCCACGGATTGGGGATTCTCCTGTTTTATCAAGGATGCCGGGCTGCTCTTTGACACCGGGGGGCGCGGGGACGTGCTTGCCGCAAACATGCAGACGCTCGGGATCGACCCGGCTTGCGTCCGGCATCTCGTCCTCTCCCACGACCACCACGACCACATCGGCGGGATCGCGACGGTTCTCGCCGATAACCCGTCAACAGAGGTCTACGTCCATGACGCCTTCTCGGAGAAGACTCTTGGACTGATCCGGGAATACACCGAACCGCGGATCATCCGCAGATGGACCGGGATCGCGGACGGCATCGCCGTGACCGGGCCGCTCGGGACCGGCATCCGGGAGCAGTCGCTCGTAATAACCGTACCGGGCGGTCTTCTCATCGTCACCGGGTGCGCGCACCCGCAGATCAGCCGGATCATCGAACGGATCTCACAGGTTGGACCGGTATGGGGCGTCATCGGCGGGCTGCACACCGTCACCGGCGAGGATATCGACACCCTCGCCGGTGTGAAATACCTCTCCGCGTCCCACTGCACCGATAAAATTGCAGAACTCCAGGCACGCTACCCGGAGTCGTTTTGGCCGGGAGGGGTCGGGAAGGTGCACCGTTTCTAAAAAGAGTTTGAGATTGGTTATTTTCAGGGACTCAATCGTCCCCTTTCTTCCCGGCAGCCCGGTTCTTCACCTCAAGGTTGTCCGCAAACGTGATGGTCCGTTGCGGGAAAGGCTTTTCGATACCGTTCGCCTCAAGTGCCTGCTTGATCTTCCAGAGGAGATCCGTCCTGACATCCCACCAGTTCCGGGCCGGCGCCCATATGTAGACGGTCAGGTTGACGCTGTTATCACCGAGATTGTCGACGAAGACCGATGGCGCCGGGTGCTTCAGAGCGAAGGGATGGTTCGCGATGACCTCCCTCGTGATCCGGATCGCCTTATCGGCATCGTCCTCATACCGGATACCGATCTCGTACGTAAACCTCCGGGCAGGGTTGTTGACGTAGTTTGTGATATTTGACGTAAAGGCCTTCTCGTTCGGGATCCGGACGTAGATCCCATCATACGTCTTGAGAACCGTCGAGAGGACGCGGATATCCTCAACAATGCCGTTTATGCCGGCGATATTTACATTATCCCCAAGTTTGATCGGCTGCTCAAACATCAAAAAGAGGCCGGAGATCAGGTTCGAGACGACGCTCTGGCTGGCAAAACCGATGACCAGACCGGCAACTCCCCCGGCCACCAGAAGGCCGGAGAGGTCGAAGCTGAGTTGCGGGAGAGCGATGACGAACGCCCAGAGGATAATGATGTAGTAGATCAGTTTTGTGAGCAGCTCAGACTCGTTCTTGGGCAGCCGCTCAGCAAGGAGTCTGCGGGCGTTTATCGAGACGACTTTCGCGACGATCACGCCGATGATGAGGGCGATGGCAAAGTACAGGACGTTCCCGAGGGTGATATTGCCAACCCCAATAGAACTATCCAGGATCTCAGTCACGTTAAATGCCATCAGTATCCCCACTCCATCAGGTAACCCCGGTCAATCATCGGGATCTTGCGGGCTACATGCAGTTCAATGGCCTTTGCCATGCCTGGCCGAAGTGGTTTATCGGCGAAGTTCGTCTCCGCAAGCGTCCTCGCGATGATCTTCATCGACGCAGAGATCGCAACAATCTCATCGTAGTAGATCTTCATATCGGTGGTGTCAAAGACCGCATATGAGACCTCTGCCCACTCGGTGTACGCGTTATGGATGGAGAGTTCCATCACCCCTTCACGAAGGGGCTCGACCGGTGGGATCTCCGGGTAAATCTCGCTCTTGTACCAGCGGGCAATGAGCCCATCCGTAGGCGAGCCGTAGAGCGTGAACTTCTGGCTGCCGAGACCGAAGATATCAAGCACCCTGATGTCCTTTGCAGATTCTAAGAAGACCCCCATCTCGATGGGGAACTTCAAGTAGACCGTCTGAGTGGCTCCTGGTTCGACGACAATCGGAGGGAACTCTATCTGCAGGAAGTTGGTGATATCCTCAGGGAGGTTGTGCGGCTCCACTGGATTGATGATAAACTCACCCGTCTTTGAGACCGGAACTCGCTCAAACGTCCGTCCTTCGCACCGGCGCCGGTAGGTCAGAAGACCGTTATTCATCTCGGTTTCCACCAGAATGTCCCCACATTCTCGGCGAAATGTACCATAATAGCGCCCGAACATCACTATTCCTATACAGATACTCAAATATTAAGTTGCTCGACTGAGCGTGAAATGCCGCCCTTTGCGTTGCCGGACGCTCCAAAAAATAACTGCTAAAATATTTATATTCAGTTTTTACCATCAAGTAAAAAGCGAATAATAAGAATGCCATCAGTTATGACAGGAAGAAATCTGATAATGCATAAATAGTAAACTACCAATCTAGCATATTCCAGAGTGAATAAACAGACACTCTTTTAAGTGGATCTTCCAGATACTCTTCTACGCATCTGCCACCAGACTGATGATACGCCGCACCTTCTTTGCCATCTTAGAGTGATCGAACACGAAGGCGCGCGAGCATCGTAGGGGATAGAAAGATAGTAATAAGCGTGAGGCACCATGCCTGCCGGCAGGTAGGAGGTCGCGCTCAAAGGGGGCATGCACAGGTAACTGGGCCGAGAACTGTTTCCAGGTGATGTATGTGAAGGCAAACCAGGAAGAAATCAAGGATACTATAAGTCACGGCCAGATACCCTTGAGCATCTTCAATCACCTCCAGCAACCGGCACTTGTTCTCGACTGCGAGGGTCGGGTAATCGTCTGGAACGAAGGAATGGTGCAATACACAGGGATTTCTGCTGAGGAAATGATTGGGAGGGGCAGTTACGCCCATGGGAAAGCATTGTTCGGCGAGCGCCGCCCCACACTGGCGGACTGTATTCTATCGCATGACGAACCCAGGAGCGACCACTACCTCCTGCTCCCGCACGAGGGAGAGGGGACGCTCGCCAAGTCACAGATCACTCTCGCATCCGGCAGAGAGATCGTCTGCATGGCTGCGCCCCTCTGCGACGCCGATGGCCAGCAGGTTGGAGCGATTGAGATCTTCCAGGATCTGCCCCACGCACCGTCGGCCGAAGACCCCTCCGAGATTTCGCAGGAACAGGTTCAGATCCTGGCAAATTCGCTGCCGGATATGATCTTCACGCTTAACCGGAAAGGTGTTTTCACCCAGTTCTTCTGGACCAGCGCTCGGAACGAGGGCATAAACCCGGATGATATCGTAGGAAAGACTCCTTACGATCTGTTTCCGCCCAGGGAGGCGGAATTCCTGATCGATGCAGCGCGCCGGGTTATCGAGGCGGGAGAGAGAGTATCAGAGACATGGTCATTTCCATGGCACGGAGATCAGCGGTCGTTTATGGTCACCATGAATCCCCTGCACAACTCGACAGGGAAGATTGTGGCGGCCACCGGGGTCAGCCGTGATATCACAAGAGACCTCCTCTGCGAACGAGTTCTCCAGGAGACCAGCCAGTTCTCCAACCTCTATCTCGATCTGCTTGGTACCGATATCTACAATACTCACATGGTTGCAGCGACGATCATTGAGATGCTCCGGGAACGACTCTCCGGCGAAGAAGCGGAACTCGCTCAAAGGGTCAAGATCACGATCGAGCAGGGAATAAACGTCATCAAGAATGTTGAACTCTTAAATACGCTCAACAAACATCAGATCCGCCTGGAGCCGATTGATCTCGACTGTGTTATCCGCGACCAGATACGGCGCTACGCAGGCATCGATATCCGGTATGAGGCGAAAAGTCATATGGTCTGGGCAAGCCCCCTCCTTGAGCACGTCATATCCAACCTGATCAGCAACTGCATCAAGTTTGGCGGCATGAAGGTGCGGATCGAGATATCCGTCATAGAGACCGCAGATATTGTGACGCTCTCGGTCGCAGATAACGGGATCGGTATCCCGGATCACTTAAAACCCAACATCTTCGACCGATTCAATCGTGAGGGGAAATCCACGCCCGGAAGTAGGGGACTGGGGCTCCATATCGTTAAAACCCTGGTTACCCGGTATGGGGGACGTGTCTGGGCATCGGACAGGGTTCCTGGCAAACCCGAGGAAGGGGCAGCAATAAAGATAATCCTGCAGAAATGCTAGCCGGTTGATTAAAGCAATTCGAGTACTCAGATATATATCCCTCAAGCGACTATATCATACCGCATCATTCCCATTGGGGACTGCTTCAATGATCCGAACCATAAGTTTCAAAGAACGACGATATATCGAAGAGTTGAGAATCCTCACCCGGGCGACCGCGCTGGACTGCATCATCGATGAACGCTTCGACCGCGTGGTCTACCTTATAAAAGAAGGAGATATGGGCCTCGCTATCGGCCGGAAAGGCAGCAATATCAAAAAGATGCAGAGGGTCCTCGGGAAACGTGTAGAAATGGTCGAATATTCTCCAGAGATTGAAAAGTTTGCGAAGAATGTATTTAAGCCGGCCGATGTCGTCGGGACCAACAAAGGCGACAACGGGAGGCTCACTGTCTATGTGAAACCGGGTGACCTTGGCATCGCCATCGGGAAAGGCGGATGCACCATCGAGAAAGCACGTATCCTCATCTCCCGGTACTTCAATACCGACCTAGGCGAGGTGCTCACAGCAGGAGATGCCCATGCGTGACTGGAACATCCTAGAAGAGCTCTGGCAGGTCATTCAGGATCGGGCCGAGCACCCGTCGGCCGAGAGTTACGTCAGTTCGATCCTGACCCACAGGAAAGGGGTCGATAAATCCCTGGAGAAGGTTGGTGAAGAGGCGGTCGAGTTCATCATTGCTGCAAAGAATCAGGTCCCGGAAAGGACGATATCGGAAGCTGCCGATCTCCTCTTCCACTTTTTGGTAGCACTTAAAGCATCCGGCACCGATGTGGCGGATGTACTCGACGAGCTTGCCGCACGTCGAAAGTAAGAGAGGGCCCTCCCGGTGGATTAGAGGTACTCCTTTAAGTCCACCATCCTCGGGAGGTCATCCTTCTTCACTGCTGCGGACTCCACAACAGTGTCCTCAATCATGATGGGAGCACGGTAGCGCAGAGCGATGGCTATCCCATCACTGGGCCGGCAATCCATGATCTCAGTGCGGGAGCCCTGCCGGAGGAGGAGTTTGGCATAGAAGACACCCTCCTCCAGGGAATCGATGTGCAGAGCATCCAGAGTTATGTCAAAATTTCGAAACAGCTCAACGATGAGGTCGTGGGTGATAGGCCGGGGCAGCATCTCACTATTGAGCGCGTTGTTGATCGAGATTGCCTCCCAGAGCCCGACATATATGGGTATCGTGCTGTCGCCCCCGGCATCCAGGACGACTGTCGGTGCTGCCCCCATCTCGCTCACCGACATGAACACGCCCTGAACCCTACAACTTTGAGCCGCCATGTGATCACCAGTTCATAAGTTTAATGAGGTTTAAATCTTGGGGTCTTCACTGCCGGTGATTTGTGCGGGCAAGGATCTCGCGTCGTACGATGACAAGACTCGAGAGCAGGCCGAGCAGGATGTTGAGGTAGTAGAGGATCAGCCTCCAGAGGAGGACGAAGACACCCACGATCGAAGACGGGACAAAGATGCTATAGAGCGACGTGGCGCCAAGCTCGGCAATCCCGGAACTGCCGGGGGTGAGGGGGATCATCATGATGATGGCGATGATTAGCTGGACAACGAACGACTCGATGAGGTACGGCGGCTGTCCGAGGCCGACAAGGAGCAGCGATGCGATGGCGAACTCCGAGAGCCAGAAGAGCAACGTGAAGAGAAAACCCCACACAAGGCCGCTTCTACCGTGATTCATGAACTTGACAAGGCCCGCATTGAAGTTGTCCACCTCCCGGTCGATCGTATCAAGCAGGCTCTCAAGCCGCTTCAAGCGCCAGCGCCGGTCGATCCAGCGTGATATCCACTTAAGGACCCGTTTGAGGCTATCAGGGTTCTTCACCGAGTAGACAAAGAACAGCACAAAGAGCGTGACGAGGATCCAGGCGGTGTACATCAGGAGGCTAAGACCACTGAACCCCGAGGTGAGGCTGCTCCAGTATCGGCCGAGGAAGAGCATAGAGAAGGCTCCAAGCAATCCAAGGACAATCCCGTCAAGTATCCGTTCCATCACGACGACGGCGGTCGCGTCCCCGACCGGGACGTTTGCCCGGTAGAGTTCATGAATCCGGACCGGCTCCCCGCCTGCTTGGGACGGGGTGACCGCCGCAACGAGCATGTTCGCGAGCACCAGGTTCAGACAGTGTTTGAAGTTCACCCGAAATCCTAGTGACGCCGACATTCCCTGGATACGGAGCGCCCAGAAGACAAGCGAGACGATGTGGAAGAGAACGGCGAGGGCAAGGTAGAGTGGGTTAATCCGGCTGAGGTACTCGACCGTCATCTCATCGACGGTGAAGTACAGGACACCGATCAGCACAAGGACACTAAAGCTGATCGAGACGAGCAGCCATTTCCACTGAGACCTATTCATCCTCAACCCCCCGGCATCAGGCCGGATCCACGATCTTTTCTGGATTTTCGAACAATTTCAGGAGAGAAATGCCTGAAATCGGATTAATAAAGTATTGTGTAGGAAGTATATAACGATGATTTTATGTTGAGACCGGGTCTAGACCCCTAGACGGTAAAGAGATCGCGCTCACCGGTTATTCTGAAAAGCCCCGCGCGGATGCCGGCGTCCAGCCAGGCATACCCATAACTATATCGGGCAAGGGCTCCGGGAAGATCCACGGCCTCGAGACGCTCCACGCCTTCTTTATACCAGAACGCTGCCCAGGAGTAAAGCACCTCCCCCCCCGCATAGAGCGGACTTGCCTCGTCCGCCCCCACTTCGACCGCAGACAGAGCAGCATTGAGCATCCTGCGATACCGATGGGTCTTTTCGTGCAGGTGGGCGCTCATGGCATCCGGGATCTGCGCATCCACTCCGACTGGCGGATGGCCTGACTGCGGCTCAAGCAATCCCAGGCTTGTGCCGCAGTCAAGCCACCCGAGCCCGTAGGCAAAGGCTGCAAGCGCGTTTACCGGATCGCCCGTTCGAAGAAACGTCCAACCATCACTTAAGTACGCTGCAGCCATCTCGAGCACCTCGTCCGCCGCCCGGCCAAGAGGCGTTCCTGCCGGAACGGCAGTCCTGGTCCGGGAGAGAGCCTCCGAGAAGAGTGCCCCGTACTCTTCGAGGGTCATAGATCGGCAAAGACCTCCAGATACTCACGCTCCATGGGATGGAGGTCCGCCGGGACGACGAGAACGTGGAGTGGAGGTCCAAAATCGGTCTCCTTGAGTTTCGCACCGGTCCCAGCCCGGACTACGGGGTTCTCGGACCCAGCCCGGGCGATGCCCACGTAGAGCGTGGGCGGCTCGATCCCGCACTTCTCCGCCATCTCCTCGAGGATGGTGATCGCCTCTGGTATGCGCATGTAGCGATCCTTCTGGATATCGAGGTAGACGAGCGTATGGAGGGAGAGTTCAAGGTTTTTGGCTATCGTCTCGATGGGAGTCGTCGGGAACCACCCCCTGGCCGGGAACGGAACCGAACAGGACTTTCCGAACCGGTAGTTCTGGAGACCCGAAAGACCCGAGACTGCGCTCGATATGGACGATGCGTGAATGATGGAGGTCGCAACCCCGGCAGCAGCCGCCCGTATCCGGAGATCGGCGTGTGTCGTCGAGATCATGGGGTCCCCTCCGGTCAGGAACGCCACCTGACCACTCGCCGCACGCTCGATGATCTCATGGGGGTCCTGTTCAACATCCTCGCGTGCAAGCACCCTGATCTCCTTCCCAAAGAACGCCTCCATCTCGGAGACGTCCGCACCCATCAGCCGCGACGTGTATGCCTCCAGATAGACTGCATCAGCATTCCTGACGTAATCAAGGCCTTTGACGGAGATATCACCGAGATCGTAGAGGCCGAGACCCACGAACGTTAACATGATCAAATCACTCCTCAACTGTCGGCGCTCCTGCATCGTAGAAGTAACGGATCACGGGGGGTGGGTCCTACCCCAGAAGATGGAAGAGAAGAGCCCCGACAAAGAGACCGAGGGCGACAGTATATGCCGTGATCGCAAGCGTGATCCGTGCCCCGACCTCACGCAGGAGGACCGTGATGGTCGCAAGGCAGGGGACGAAGAGGACGGTCACGATCGCAAAGATATAGAGTTGGAGGGACGAGAGCACCGAGCCGAGGTCTGCAGTGCCCGCGAGGATGGCAAGGGTCTCAAATGCCATCTCCTTTCGCAAGATCCCGAAGATGAGGGCTGTTGCAGAGTACCCGGGAAGACCGAGGAGGGCCATGGTGTAGGGCTCCACGATCTGCTCAAAGAGGGTCATGATGCCGAAGAACTCAAGCAGCCCAAGGACGACGCTTCCTGCAAGGAGGAGGGGCATCGCGATGAAGAGAAACTCGGAGAGGCGCGACCAGGCCTTTTTTAGCACCAACCGCGGGTCCGGCCGACGGAGCGGGACCATCTCCATGATCATCCCGAAGCGCTCCCCGGGTGTCACACGGGAGAGGAAGAGGCCCGTTATGAGGATCAGAACAAAGACAATGGCGTAGACGCTGAACGCCGCCCCGATCCCGACGAAGGCTGCCACAATCCCGGCGATGACGACGGTCCGCGCCGAACATGGGACCATCGTGGCCAGGAACGAGCCGATTATTCGCTCGCGCCGCGAGTGCAGGAGCCGTACGCTCATGATGGCCGGCACGTTGCACCCGAACGCCAGGGTGAGGGGGATGACCGCCCCACCGTGCATGCCGAGACGGTGCATCGCGTTGTCGGCGAGAAACGCCGCCCGGGTCATGTATCCGGAGTCCTCGAGGATGGAGATGAAGATATAGAAGAGGAGGACGTACGGGAACGCTATCCCAAAACCAGCCTGGAGCGCGAGCAGGATGGAGGCTCCCACTACATCGATGAGCGGCGGCAACCCGAGCATGTGGAACGGCTCCAGTGCAAATACATCGAAGAGTTCGACGATCATCTCCTCAAGAAACGTCCCGAGCGCAAAGACCAGGAGGAGCATCCCCACGAGAACCCCAAGGAGAATGGGGATGCCCGGGAAGGCCCGCGTCAGGAAGCCGTCGAGGTCGGACCGGGGGAGCATCACGTCTTCTTTGAGCATCAGATCGGCGATCTGGTGGGCGAAGTTATGCCGGTTGGCAGCAATGATCTGGGCGGCCGTCATCCGGTGCCGGGACTCGATCTCGTCGGCGATCGCTCGTGCCGCTTCGAGCAGTTCCGGGTTATCGCCGATGCCCTGAAGCGCCTGGATGCTCTCTACACGATCGGCTCCAAAGATCTTCCCGAGGCTTCGGACGGCAGCTTCGATATGATGGTCGTACGGGATCTCCACCGTCGCCGGCCGGGTTGCGGCAAGGGCCGCCGGGATGATCTGATCGATGTTCTTCCCCTGCGCTGCGGCCGCGAGAATCACATCGACACCGAGGAGGTCGCGGAGCGGGTTGGTGTCAATCTCAAGCCCCTGTTTTACGGCTTCGTCGACCATGTTCAGCACAACGACCATCGGGAGCCCGTACTCCGCAACCTGGAGGAGGAGGTAGAGGTTGCGCTCCAGACGGGTGACGTTGGTCACCACAATAACCGCATCGATCTCCCGCTGCCCCAGGAACTCGCGGACCAGGGCCTCCTCCTCGGATTCACCATCCAGTGAGTAGACACCGGGGAGATCCACGAGTTCGATCATCTCGCGCTGAAAACAGGTGTTGCCCCGCTGCAACTCGACGGTGGTCCCGGGATAGTTGCTCACCTCGACCCCGAGGCCGGTGAGCTGGTTGAAGATCAGGGACTTGCCCACACTGGGATTACCGACCAGCGCAAACCTCATGGACACGACTCCACAATGATCGACGCTGCGACCTCAGGGCTGATGCCGATGTCGCATCCTTTTGCTCTGACGACGACCGAGTTGTTCGGGAGTTTCCGCCGGATCTGTACGACCTCTCCAGGGAAGATGCCGAGATCAAGCAGCCTGCGGTTCCGCCGGGGACCTCGTATCATCGCCACCCGGACGGTGTCGCCCTCCTTGCAGTCGAGCAGCGTACAGGCATCCCGCCCACGGCAGCGCCCCATACGTCCCGGCGCGGGCTGGTTGCCCCCCATGTAGGTGGAGAGCCGATCGATGGTCTCGTCGGAGATACCGTGTTCAAGCGCGCAGGCCTCTTTGCTCGCTCTATCCGCATCGACGCCGAGCATCTCTGTCAGGAAGCACTGGAGAACGCGGTGTTTCCGCGCCACCCGCGATGCCAATGTGAATCCTCTCTCGGTCAGTCTGACGGCACCGCCGGGAGCTTGCTCAAGATATCCTTCCTCGATCAGGGAGGTTAGCGTATCCTCGACGACCGTCCTTTCGGTATCGAGTGCGTCCGCTATCTCCTGCAACGCCACAGGACGCTTGCCGTCTCCCGTGATCGTGAGGATGGCCTCAAGGTAATCCTCGAATGCGGAGGGAAGCATGCTACATTCTTTTTAACTTATGGCAGTTTATGGGTTTGGATGACGTCATAGAGATCGGGGTGATGCACCCGATCTAGGGAGATCGGTTTCTCTATGGTTTCACCAGGATGAGACAGATGATGGGCCAGAAGAAGGAGATCACAAACAGGGAGATTGCCGATCGGCTTTCAACCATGGCCCGCCTGCTCGAGATCGCAGGAGAGGACCGACACAAGGTCCAGGCCTATGAGCGGGCGGCACGCCGGATCGAGCACCTCTCCTTCCCGGCCGCCGGATGCAGCGAGGAGGAACTCACTCGCATCCCGGGCATCGGGGTCCGGATAGCCGGCCAGATCCGCGAGATTGCGGTGACCGGAACATTTGCGGAACTCGAGACCTTGCGGACCGCCATCCCGGGTTCGCTCATCGAACTCCTTGGCGTTGCCGGCGTTGGACCACGAACCCTGCATCTCCTCTGGAAGAGGCTTGGCATCGAGACGATCGACGACCTGGAGCGGGCGGCAAAGGCGCGCCGGCTCCGTACGCTTCCCGGGTTTGGGGCAAAGAAGGAGGAAACAATTGCAAAAGGGGCTCGGCAATTCCGCCGGAGACCTGATACGATGACCCGCCCGCAGGTCGAGGCAGTTCTTGCAAACCTCAGAGCGTTCCTCCCGGAGGGAGAGTATACGGTTACCGGGAGTTACCGGCGGGGCGCCGCCACGATCGACGAGATCGAGGTCGTCACCATCGCCGATAAGGCAGCAGTTGCGGAAAGCCTTGCTACCATCGATGGGGCGCATCTGAATCTTCGGTTCACCGATCCGGCGAGATACGGCACCGCGCTCCTCTGCTCCACCGGGTCGGCCAACTTCCTGGAGAAACTTGCGGATGTGGCGCGCAAGAAGGGATACCGGCTCACTCCCGACGGTCTTTCGAGCATATCGGACGGGCGGGTGCATACGTTTGCGAGCGAAGAAGAGGTCTTCTCGTTTCTCGGGATGGCGCCCATCCCGCCCGAACTGCGTGAGGACCGCGGCGAGATAGAACTTGCCCAGAGACTCACCCTCCCAGATCTGGTTGATATCCATGATGTGCGGGGTGATCTCCATGCCCACACCGTCGCGAGCGACGGTCGCCAGTCGCTTGAGGAGGTAGCCGAGGCAGGGGATACCCGGGGCTACGAGTATATTGTGATCACCGACCACTCATCGAGAGTGAGACCAGAGACTCTTCTCAAGCAGCGGGACGCGATCGATAAGATCAACTAGCGGCACACCTGCCAGTTCCTTCTCGGGAGTGAAGTAGATATCAGGAGCGACGGCACGCTTGGGTATCCGAATAGAATTCTTGCGGACCTCGACCTGGTTATTGCAAGTATTCACTCAGGGTTCGGCCAGAACCAGGACATTGTGACCCGCCGGGTTCTTTCCGCAATGGAGAACGAGCACGTGGATATCATAGGACATCCGACGGGCCGCCTTCTCGGAAAGAGACCGGCCTATGCGGTCGATCTCTTCCGGGTGATAGACCATGCAGCGGAAACAGGGACGGCACTCGAGATCAATGCATCCCCTCACCGGCTCGATCTTGAGGATATTTATATCTGGCACGCGAAGAAGAAGGGAGTGAAGTTGGCAGTAGGGACCGACGCTCACCGTACCGGTGAGTTTGAAAATATGCGCTACGGGATTGCACTGGCACGCCGGGGCTGGTGCGCCCCGAACGATATTCTGAATACTCTACCCCTATCCAGTCTACAGGAGTGGCTCTCGTGATCTATCGGCTCTACGAGAAGATCCTCCTTCGCGATCTCCAAAAACTCCCGGAACAGATCTGTTTCATGATCACCGGGCAGGATATGCTCGATGCCCCCGAGAATATCTTCCGTGCCACCGAATGGTCCCGCGAACTCGGAATTAGGAGCGTCATGTTCCACATCAGTACCGACGCTCCGGCCAGCCTTGAGCGGTGCCTACCACGTATTCGCGCAATTTCCTCGATTGCGCGACTGACCCTCTATTACCTGGACAAAAAGGAGGTCAGCGGTGAGGGAATGGACGTGACGGTAGCGATCGGGAAGAGCGGACGGGAGGAGATCGCCGACTGTATCAGGAGGATGGCCAAGGACGGTATCGATCCTGAGGCGGTCGACGAAGACCTGCTTGAGTCCTACCTCACGTACAAGTATGAGCCGGACCTCGTCATCAAGACCGGCGGGGACCACCTGACCGATTTTCTCATCTGGCAGTCGGTCTACTCCGAACTCTTCTTCCTCGACGTCAACTGGGCCCTGCTTCGAAAGGTGGACTTCCTCAGGGCGCTTAGGGATTTTCAGTCACGTGCACGCCGGTTTGGACGATAAAAGAGGAGGCGCAACTGTATCAACATAAACTCCTGCTGATTCAGTTTCAACCCCGCTGGCCCGAGCTCTCCTTCAATCTCATCCGCTGATCGTAGACCCTCACTGCCCGCAAGAGATCGATCTTTCGGAATGCCGGCCAGTAGGGAGCGCAGAAGTAGACGGCAGACTCGTGACCATTCGCGAGCCAGGGGAGGAAGTTGGATGTCCGGCAGTCGTTGCCGGTCCGGATGATCAGGTCGACTGGAGGTATGGATTCTCCCCGATTGAGGTGGCTCTCAACGGTATCGGGATTGATGGTCGCAGGATCGAGGATACCCCGCTTGACCTCGTCGAGGATCGACCGGGCAGCATGCACGATCTCGTTCCGGCCGCCGTAGGCAAGCGCAACGTTGATGAAGTATTCTGAGTAGTGCTGCGTCGCCTTCTCCGCCGCATCGATGGTCTCAAGGAGGTCATCGGGGAGGAGAGAGCGGTCCCCTATCATCTGGACCCGGATATGGTTTTTGTGCACCCGTTTATCGGTCAGGATTGCGAGGAACTTCTCCCGGAAAAGTGCAAAAAGCTCGGCGAGTTCACGCTTATCTCTCCGGAAGTTCTCGGTAGAGAACGCATATAGCGTGATGTGCCGCACGCCAAGTTCACACGCCCAGTCGAGGACATGTTCCGTGGTATCTGCCCCTAGCCGATGCCCAAACGACGAATCAAGGCCTTGTTCTCTCGCGTACCGGCGGTTTCCATCCTGGATCACGGCAATGTGCCGGGGTATGTGTTTTACCTGCCACCGCAGGTAACGCTCATACAGAGGCTCAATCCTTGATCGCAGCATCGAGGGGCGTCACCTCCACTACCATGCCACCGTTAGGGTAGCGCTCGATGACATATTTCTTGCCTGGCAGCTCGGCACGGAGATCGGCAAGCACCCACCATGCCATCTCAACCCTCCCGTCGCAGATTGCATACTCATCCTCATCGAGAATCTCCAGGATCGCATCGAGATCGCCAGCCGGCTCGAGCACCCCATATACGACGGTCCCGTCGTCCGTCACCTCATCAAACGGGCGTGCAGTGTTCGCTGCGATTCGCTTTAAGCGTTCCCGCAACTGGACCGAGTCTTTGAAGCTCGACGAGCAGAAATGCACCTTTGGATCATCCGGAAGCTCCTTCACCCAATCGGCAGCCCCCTTCACCGCATTATGCAGCCCGTCAGCAAGTTCAAGCCCGCGTTCCCGCATGGCAGCAGCGCAGGTCTCCCCCCACTCCAGTTCATTGATGTTGAGAAAGTCAAGGAGCGGCAAGGCAACGGCAAGGGCACCAATGCCTGGAAGCGCCGGCACCTCGATGCCGATTACAAAGCCCATCTGACGAGCGAGAATGGCGGAACGGGCGAAGTCTGTCTCCAGAATACGAGGCCAGGACTCATGAGGCGGGTGCAGCCGGATCTCATCAACCAGCCCCTGCAAGCGCCGAAGCGCAGGTTCGTCCGGCGCGATCCCGGTATATAAATGAATCTGGTGCTCGGGACCAAAATGCTCCTTAAGGCGCTTCGCGTACTCCACCACCCGGTCGAGGACAAGCAACGGCTCGCCGCCGGTGATCCCGGTGCCAAGAGCACTCATGCTCTCCGCCACCTCGATCGCCTCGGACGGCGACGTGATCTTTTGCTCGTTCGCGAAGATCGCGTCTTGACCTTTTCGCTCACGCGAGAGTGGGCAGTACCAGCAGGTGCGGTGACACCGACCGGTCACGAAGAGTACCATCTTTGCACCCTGGTAACAGAGGATGCACCCTGGGCTCAGGTGTTGCCCGCCGGATACTGTTGCTCCCGACATATGTATCACAGGTGCTTAACCTATGGGAAGGCGAAGAAGAAAAGACTTGGCAGTTCACGAGAGAGCGCTCTCCCGGGCGCCGGATCCAGGTACAGGCATCTTATCTCTCCATCTGGCCGGAAAGACTCAAGAAAGCAAATGGCGGGGGAGGCAGTTGGCATTCAGGGCCGACCGCCCGTTCCTTCCCGGGGAGGAGGGGGTCTACATCGCTCCACTGGGCCCTCTCACTCTCCCTTCGTCGACCAGTTCGGTGTAATCATCGAACCAATAGGCATTCGGGTTGCTCTTGTAGATCATGAACCGTCCGCGATCATCAGGGTTTGCCGCCTGGTTGTACTTGAAGAACGTGTATTCATCAGTCTTCCCCACGACCTCAATCTTGCCGGTAGCGTGGGATATCACAAACCTGGCCCGCTTCGCAAGTCCCGAGCAGACTGCCCGTGCCTGCTCGAATATCCTGTAGGACTCCTCTACCGGAACCGCAAACGGCTTGTTCCCGACTGTAGGGCGGCACTGGAAGACATAGTACGGGTGGATACCGATCGATGCCAATTTGTTAAACAATCCAGCAAGCACTCCAGGATGATCGTTGATGCCGCGGAGCAGTGGCGTCTGGTTCATGACGATCGCTCCGGCGTCCTGAAGAAGGGAGACTGCCTGGCGTGCGGCCTCGGTCAGTTCACGCGGGTGGTTAAACTGAGCAATGATGTAGATGCGTTTATCATCCAGGCTGTATTGTCGGACCATATCGAGCAATGCAGGGTCGTTGATGATCCGGTAGGGATTATATGCAAGCATCTTTGTGCCAATTCGGATGATCCCGATATGATTAATATCACGTAGTTGCCGGATGATCTCGGTCAGCCGGCCAGTCTCAAGGGTCAGGGGGTCGCCCCCGGTCAGCAGGACGTTATTGATCTCCGGGTGGTCGCGAATATAGTCAAGCCCTTTGGAGACGTCTTTATTCACTTCACGTGCATCCTTGATGAAGAGGCGTTTGCGGAAACAGTAGCGGCAGAGACCTCCACAGGCATCGCTCACCAGCATGAGGGCAGTCTCCCGGTACTTGTGCTGCAACCCCGGCGCACGGGTATACCGGTGTTCCGATGAGGGATCGAGATGCCCCCAGGGCTCAAGTCCACCCGGGTTAGGGATGATCAATCTCCGGATGGGATCCTTGAGATCTTCCCAGTTAATCAGGGAGAGGTAGTAATCGTTCGATCGGAATGCAAAGAGATCTGTAACGCGTTTAAGTTCGGCACGCTCTTTTGCATCGATATTGGCAACCTGTTCCAATGATACAAGGTACTTCGGCTTCATAATCCTCCTTTTTCGTTGACACTCTCCTCTACGCGATACAGCCAGCAGTAATCGGGCCGCATAAGAGCGAGATCAAGAATGGCGATCCATATACGCAAACGGTTTATGGGAGTTCCATGCTCTCATGCAGGAAACCATTGCCCGGGATATGTGACTTTAGAGTGTCAGACCTATTATTACCTGAAAAATAGCTTTGAGAATACTTAAGATTTTGGCCCGAACCCGCAAAAACGGTCAAAGTCAGGCCAGTCTTTAAGAGGCCTTAAATTTTTGATTACTTTTTTTTACGAGCCATAGAGAGAATATCGACCACATACTTCCCCTCTTTTTCAAGACCAACGACAAATTCGTCAGATTTTGCCAATTTCTCAATATTCAACTCGTATGATCCGGGGCCAAGGATCCGGATGCTCTCAATCCGGTCAAAGACCTCGATCTCCTTCCTCTGTCGATCCGGCCGGACCTCAAGTACATCGCGCCCGGTCTCCCTCACGATCTCACTGACGGTTTTTTCTTTCAGCACATCGTCGTGTCGTTCAGCCTCACGAATGTAGAGAAATTTCTTCCCACCGCAACTAGGGCATCCTTTCAAGATCTTCGTCGAACCGTCTTCAAACTCCCTACCGCATTGCGTACACTTGTGAGGTATCTCAATCACCTGTGATCACTGTTCACCTTGAGGAAGAGATCCATGCGCTGATGAGATCTTTCTCCTTCTTTATAGTCTTGAGCTGGTTTGCAGGCCCAATAACCGTTAGCCGGGCTTCAGAACGTTTCCCGCCAAGGAGCCTTGAGAGAAAACCTTCCTGGACGTCTTTGACAGGGTAGGTCTCCATCTCGATACCGCTAAACCCGTCAGGCGTGATCTCCCGCATCGTAATCTCAATAAGTTTGCTCTGCTCATCCGGCGCGAGGCCCTTTTCCAGGATAACGATGTTGCCCTCCATAACATCGTCGAGGATCAGACGAATCTTCTCCATGCCTGTAAGCCGGTCAAGGCGTTCTGCCGAGATAAGGTCTATCTGTACACCCTGTATCATCTCCATCACCCAAAATAGGATGCCATCGTTTCATATAGTTCGTCTACATTGCTCCCCTCTAGACCCGATATGGCGACCACGGGGTGCTGGGGAAACGCACTCTTGATCCGCGCAGGTGACGCATCGGGAAGATCAATCTTGTTTGCGACAATCAAAACCGGGAGATTTCTGCTCTCAATAATCCCCACCATCATGATGTTCACCTGCTGGAACGGGTCCTGTGTGGAATCAAGCATATAGATGACACCATCAATGTCCTCCCGGAGCCAGTGCATCGCCTCGGCAACTCCTTCGGTTGCCTCCCGCGCCCGCTTGATCGCCTCCTCTTTCTCGAAACCGTACTCGAGAAACTCATTGTAGTCGATCTTGGTTGTCACACCCGGCGTATCGACGATATCAAAGGTGATCGCGTGACCGTTGCTGCCCGTGATGGTTATATTCTCCTTACGGCGCACACGACGGGTTTCGTGAGGCACCTCGCTGACAGGCCCGACTGCGTCCCCAATCCAATCCCGGACGATCCTGTTGGCAAGCGTCGTTTTGCCGGCATTGGGCGGGCCATAGATCCCAATGCGACGGGTCCGCTTCCCAAAGAACGCCTGAAGGATTCGGGAGATCCTTTGTTTTGTACGAACTAATATGCTCATCTGGCACCTTCTGATTGTCCATTTCGCGTATACTTACGTATGCTATGACACTCCCAGATAAATATAATTATATGTTCCATTCTGCATATGCCATCGGATATGGAGGAGAAACAGCAATTCGCTGGTGAGAGAATTCTTTTTATATTGTCAAAACCTAGATACACCTGAACCTGGATAATCGGCTCTCAAAACGACCGAATTAGGAGAATCCTATGATGAATAATAGCGATACCATCCACTTCGAGACACGTGTTCCAGTCAGGGAGGTCATGCGGAGCCATCCTACGACCATCGATGTGGGGGAAACAGTCGCCCGAGCGGCGCAGTCGATGTGCCGTGATGAGGTCGGTAGCTGTATCGTGCTGCAGAATAACCTACCCATCGGGATTGTTACGGAGGAGGATATTAATTGTAAAGTCGTCGCAAAAGACCTAAAGCCAAGTGAGGTTTATGTCAGCGAGATCATGAGCACCCCCCTGATCACGATCGGGGCAGAGAAGTTAGTCGGTGATGCGGCGGCGATGATGGTGAAAAACCGTGTCCGAAGGCTCCCTGTCGTCGAGAACCAGATGGTCATCGGGATCGTGACCGTCAGGGATATCCTCACCGTAGCGGCCGAAGTGAACGAGTTGCTGGCGGACCTTATCGAGATCAACCGAGAGGAGGAATACGCCATGGGCGTCTGTGATCGGTGCGGGAAGATGTCCGACGACCTCTCACGAGTCGATAGCCTTATGCTCTGTCCCACCTGTCGGGAAGAGGAGCAGTTGCTATGAAAGTGACCTCAAACCTGATGGTGGATATACCCACTCTACGGTGTGATGATTACATCACCAAAGCACGGAGCGTGCTCCGCGACGACGTCTTCCGTGAACTCTACGTTGTTGATGAGAAGGATCGCCTGATGGGCTACCTTGATATAACCGACGTCCTGCGAGTGACGGACACCAAATCGAACGTTACCGTTGGGGGGTTTGTCAGGGAGGCTGCACAGGTCACCCCCGAGACACCCCTCGTTGAGGTTGCCCGCGCAATAATGAGTGCCAATACAAATAGTGCCGCTGTTGTTGATGAAAACGGTTCATTCTTGGCCGGAGTACTCTTTTCCGAACTCTTTCCGGTCCTGATCTCGCGCTACAATATACCCGGGCGGGTTGATGATGTCATGTCACGCAAACCCGTCACCTGCACGTCCCAGGACCCCATACATCGGATTTATAACCTGATTGTAACAAGTGGCTTTATTGCGTTCCCGGTAATGCAGAAGAACGAAGTCATCGGCATCGTCTCCCGGAGAGACCTCCTGCGTGCAGGAAGCATCCGTGCATCGGTGAAGAACCAGGCGGAAACCACAGTGGACCGGGTGATGACGACACCCGTCATCAGTGTAGCGCCCGATGATCAGATCGCAACGGCGAGCCGACTGATGGTCGACCACGACATCAGCCTCCTCCCGGTCATCGATGAGAGGAAGAGGCTCGTCGGCGTTATCGACCGTCATGATGTCCTGAGCTGTCTCGCCCGGTAAGGGCGCCTCCGGACATTAACCTTCCAGAGGAGTGATACCATGCAACCACACTCGAATAATTCTGATAAGAAACCGGCTGACAGGCTCCTGAAGATGCCGGGCAAGTTCGATCGCGGACCGGTCGATTTCAAGTCACGCCCCGCAGACTACGAAGGCGAGATCATGACAATCGCCACAAGGAATGTCGTGACAGCCCAACGAACCACCCCAATCATCCAGGCTGTCGAGATCATGACTCGTGAAGGGTTCCGCCGACTGCCGATCATTGATGCGGGAACGCGCCATCTCCGCGGGATCGTGACCGTCACCGATATCATCGACTTCATGGGCGGCGGCGACAAGTTCAATCTGGTGCAGGTCAAGCACGGAGGGAACTTCCTTGCGGCCATCAACGAAGGGCTACGCGAGATCATGACCTCGAATACTATTACGATGCCAGTTGCCGGGAGCATTGGCGATGCAGTCGATATCATCGTCAACCGGAATATCGGCGGGATCCCCATCACCGACCCAGAAGGAACCTTAAAAGGCATCGTAACGGAGCGCGATGTGATGAAGGTGCTCACCACCGAGCATTCCAATCGCAAGGCAGAAGATATCATGAAACCCTCGGTGCGTGTCACAAGCCCCGATACCCCAATCGGCAAGGTCTGTGAAGAGATGATTAAATGCAGGTTCCGGCGGCTCCCGGTCGTCGTGGATGATGTTCTCTGCGGTATCGTTACCGCCACCGATATCATGAATTATCTTGGGAAGGGCAAGGCCTTTGAGCAGTTGACGACCGGAGATGCTGCCGAGGTGATGGGAGCACCGGTGCGGTCGCTCCTCTCTGGAGAACTCCACACCATCACGCCGGATCGGAATATTCACGATATTGCCGTCGAGATGATTCAGCGTCGTGTCGGGGCGCTTCCCGTGATAGAGGACTCCCACCTCGTGGGGCTCGTGACGGAGTATGACCTTGTAAAAGCATTTGCAGAGGAGTGAAGAAGTATGCGTGCCGTTGATGTGATGTCCGCTCCGGTGCACGTCGTTGCACCAACCGATAACGTCGCCTATGCGCGAAACCTGATGCTCAAGCACCGCGTGTCAAGGCTCCCGGTCATGGAAGAGGAGACGCTCCAGGGCATCCTCACCAAGAAAGATATCGCGTATCGACTCAGGCAGACGGAACCAATGTGGCGTCGGCGACCCATCGACCGGATACCGGTCAGCATACTGATGGCACCTAACCCGATTACTGTAACTCAGGAGACCGGTATCCGGGATATCGCGATCAGAATGCTCGACCGGGACATCTCGGGACTACCCGTAGTCGACGATGATGGCAAGGTGGTCGGCATCGTCACCAAACTTGACGTTATGCGTTCTGCCTACGTACGCGGGCTGCAAGCCCGGGTCGACGAGATTATGGAAGAGGCAGTCACGGTCAACCGGTATCACTCACTTGACCATGTCATCAACACGATTCAGGGAAAAAACGATAAACTTATCGTTGTCAATGACAATGGAAGCCTTGCCGGCATTATTACGGAGAGTAATCTCGCGTTCTATGAGTACCTGGATGAACGGATGAATCTGCCCAGAAAGGACGTCAAACATCTCCGAAAGGAAGAGCCGGCGGGGCAGAAACGGTTCAGGTACGTCGTAGAGGTATCGGCAGTTGCAGAGGACATCATGAGCCGTCCTGTCATCACCATCGCTCCGAACGCATCCCTGCAGGACGCCGTCGGGCTGATGCTGGAGCACCAGATCAACAGTCTCGTCGTAGTGGAGGATGATGATATTCAGGGTGTGCTCAAGAGAGATGATATCATCAAGGAAGTGGCAAAATGAGCGACAGATTACAGGTACTTATCAAAGACGTGATGGCAAAACCGATCACCATCGCCAAGTCTGCCTATGTCAGCGAAGCGCTCGAGAAGATGCTTGATGAGGGCGTCGATCCCCTTATCGTGACCAACAACGGCACGGTCATCGGCACAACATCCCGTGCGGCAATCGCCGAGTCACTCGGGAGCAGAAAGACCCATACACTGAAAGCCACATCCATACATGTCGCAAACACCGTCGAAGAGAACTTCACCTCCGCGTACCCGGATCAGAGCATCGACATTCTGGTGCCGCTGCTCCAGCGCTACAAACTCGTCGTGGTACTTGATTCCGATCACCGTCTCATAGGACAGGTGACGGCAGGTGACCTCCTCAAAGTGCTCCGGCCGGCCGGCAACCTCCTGGAAACAATGGAACCGGCGCATTTCATTCAGGCCGAGGAGCGGGCTGTCCACCTCCGCAGGAGGATGCTGGACAACAACATCAACCGGTTCATCGTCGAGGACGGAGATACGGTCCTTGGGATCGTCACGGAGACCGACGTCGCAAAAGCGCTCCATGCTTTCAAGGACATCGTGGAAGGAACCCGCCAGGACTACCGGATCAGAAACCTGCTCGTGCGCGATATCATGAGTTCGCCCCTGATCTCGGTGGACGCGGATACGGACGTCTCGGATGTCATCGATCTCATGCTCAAGAAGAACATCAGTTCCGTCCCGGTCATGCAGGACGGCAAGATTGCCGGAATCGTAACCAGGAATTCGCTTGTTCAGGCCCTGTGAGAGGGGCTCTGAAAAATCTTTTTTGCGGCCGGCGAGGTTCGGTCAGTGGTATTCAATCAGAGATCAGGTCTTATTACCGGTATCTGCAACTCCGCCCGTTGAGTTCCTGGCGGCGGGTCTCACCCGACCCGGCACCAACCATTAATACCCCATAACCAGAAACGATATCACGATATTTCCATGAAACCAACGCAGCCTGTCAAACCAAACAGTAATATAACGGCCCTCCTTGAGGCTATGAGCAAGACCGGCTTTCAAGGGCGAAAACTCGGGGAGTCGCTCGGGGTCTGGACAAGGATGGTCAGGGATCCGGACTGCACGATATTCATGGGGCTGTCGGGGGCAATGATCCCGGCAGGGATGCAGAACGTGCTGATCGAGCTTGTCAGGCACCGCTACGTCGATGTCATCGTCTCGACAGGTGCAAACATCTTCCATGATACCTGCGAGCACCTCGGCGTGCGCCACTATCTCGGCCACCACCACGCAGACGATGCCGCACTCTTCAAAGAGGGCATCGACCGGATCTACGATGTCTTTGCATACGAGGAAGAGTTCCGGAGCGTCGACGCGGAGATTGCCCGGTTCGCCGACGAGATTGCCCCGTTCAACGGATCGTCACGCGCATTTATCCGGCGTCTCGGAGAATGGCTCCGCGAGCGGCGGCCACAGGGTCAGTCGCTCGTCGCCACCTGCGCCGAGTATGACGTCCCGATATTCATCCCCGCACTCGGCGATTCGTCCATTGGCATCGGTCTCGTGATGGCCCGCCGGCGCGGGGTCGACGTGAATATCGACCAACTCGCCGACACCGACGAGATCACCCGCATGGTCGAGGAGGCGAAAAAGACCGGCGTCATCTATATCGGCGGTGGTGTGCCGAAGAACTTCATCCAGCAGACGCAGGTCATCGCCTCAATTCACGAGCAGGACCTCGGCGGGCATGCCTACGCAATTCAGTACACTACGGATGCCCCCCACTGGGGCGGTCTCTCCGGGTGCACATTCGAAGAGGCGATCAGCTGGGGCAAGGAAGCACCCGAGTCACCGCGGGTCCAGTGCTTCTGTGATGCGACGATTGCTCTCCCCATCGTCGCTTCAGGCCTGATTGGGAGCGGGGTTGAGCGTGCTCGCCGCCCCTCCCAATCACCACAATAATTATTAACATAACACGCCAAAGTCTATAGGCACAAGTCATAGAATGCTGTGTCTGGAGCAATACCTCAGGTGTTGCGAGTATCGAAAGATGCGAAATTCTATGTTGAGGTAGCCAAGCCTGGTATGGCGCAGGTTTGCTAAACCTGTGTCCCCCTGGGACTCGAGGGTTCAAATCCCTCCCTCAGCGCTTTCACCGACAACGTCGATGATGAGGCGATTACATGGATGAAGAAGAGATAAAGTACTTTGTTCGGATCAGAAATACTGATCTCGACGGCACGAAGGCAGTGCATATCGCACTGACCGGGATCAAGGGCATTGGTCCACGCACTTCACGCACCATCACCGCCCTTGCCAATGTGGATCCCCGTGCAGTGCTCGGCAAGCTGGATGATGCATCTATCGAGCGAATTGCAACCGCCGTCGACACCTACATCGAGCAGGTCCCGGACTGGATGGTAAACCGTCCCAAGGATGTCTACACCGGAGAATCCCGCCACCTCCTCGGCACCGATCTGACCCTGGTGAACGACGAGGACGTCAACCGGATGAGAAAGATGCGGTGTTACCGCGGTATCCGGCACGAGACCGGACAGAAGGTCCGTGGTCAGCGCACCAAGTCCACTGGAAGAACGGGTATGACCGTCGGCGTCAAGAGAAAGAAAGAGTAACGCGGTGATTAAATGGGATACCCAGGTAAAAACCACAAGCAGTACGCGACGCCCAAGCGGCGGTTCGAGAAGACAAGGATCGAGGATGAAAAACAACTCGTCATCGACTATGGGCTCCGGAACAAGCGTGAACTCTGGAAGGCTCAGAGCGTGCTGCGGAAATACCACGCCGCAGCCAGGGAACTGGTGGCACTGCGGTCGGCAGGTACCAGTCCTGAGGAGTACCAGAAGAAGAGGGACCAGCTCCTCAACCACCTCTACCGCTACGGGCTTGTTGGTGAGAACGCCGATGTCGGTGACGTTCTTGCGCTCAAAGTCGAGCAGCAGCTCGACCGTCGCCTTCAGACACTGGTCCTCCGCAAGGGACTTGCTCGCTCTCCCAAGCAGGCACGCCAGTTCATCACCCACGGCCACATTGCAATCGCCGGCCGCAGAGTGACCATTCCGGGCTACCGGGTCGAGAGATCTGAAGAGGCAGAGATTACTTACTACGGCTCCTCCCCATTCACGAACGACGTCCACCCCGAGAGAAGCCGCATCGCCCGCGCAGGAGTGAGGTAAAACCATGGCAGAAGAGAAATGGGGCATTGCCCACATCTTTGCGTCCTTCAATAACACCATCATCACGATCACGGATCTCTCCGGCGCCGAGACTGTTACCAAGAGCAGCGGCGGTATGGTCGTGAAGCAGGACCGGAACGAGAGCTCGCCATATGCTGCCATGCAGATGGCAATCCAGGTTGCGCAGAACGCGCGAGACAAGGGGATTACCGGCGTCCACGTGAAGGTGCGTGCACCCGGCCGCGGCAAGCAGCGGAGCCCCGGGCCTGGAGCTCAGGCAGCAATCCGCGCTCTTGCCCGTGCCGGGATGAAGATCGGCCGCATCGAAGATGTCACCCCGGTGCCCCACGACAGCATCCGCAGCAAGGGCGGCCGGAGAGGAAGGAGAGTGTAATGGAGATAGCGTTTTCTCGACTGGATGAGAGAGTCGCCAAATTCACCATCAGTGGTGTTTCCATATCGTTCGCCAATATGTTCCGGCGTGCGATGATCAGCGAAGTGCCGACGCTCGCTATAGAAGATGTCCGTATTTACGACAACACGAGTGTCCTCTTCGACGAGATGCTGGCCCACCGACTGGGACTCATACCGCTCCGGACGGATCTGGAACGCTACAGACCACGTAGCGAATGCACCTGCGGCGGCGCCGGATGTCCGGCCTGCACCGCAACCTATACCCTCTCCGTTGAGGGACCAAAGACCGTCTACTCGAGCGACCTGATACCTCAGGATCCCGACGCCGCTCCAACGGAGGATAAGATCCCCATTATCACCCTTGCCGAGGAGCAGAAGGTCGTGCTCGAAGCGCAGGCTGTTATTGGCTTTGGAAAAGAGCACGCCAAGTGGCAGGCAACAACCGCCTGCGGGTACAAAACGTATCCTGAAATCGCCATCGATGAGCGGTGCGATGGATGCGGCATGTGTATCGACGAGTGCCCGCGCGGGGTGCTAGAGTCCAGACAGGGGAAAGTTCAGGTCATCGAAGGACGGCTGGAGTACTGTTCCTTATGTAAACTCTGCGAGCGGGCATGCCTTTCCGGCGGCATAGGCAGTGAGCCAGCCATCCATATTGGCAGCGACACGAACCGATTCATCTTTGTGGTGGAGAGCGACGGATCGTTGCCCGTCCGGGAGATCATCGAGAGAGCGCTTCAATACATTCAGAAATCATCAAATGACCTGATAGGTGTGATGAACGAGATAACGGGAGAGGGGACTGCATGAAGAAGACAACCGAGAACAAATCAAACCCCCGGCTGACCGCCCTCATCATGACGCTCAAAGATGCGTCGCGCGTACATGAGGTAAGCATCTGGCGTGAGATTGCAAGAAGACTGGATGCACCCCGGAAGAACTACGCTGAAGTAAACCTCAGCAAGATCAACCGCTACGCAAACGGGGATGAGACGATCCTGGTGCCGGGTAAGGTGCTTGGCAGTGGCGTACTCAATCTGCCGGTAAAGATTGCTGCACTGGACTTCTCCGAGACCGCGGTGAGCAAGATCACCAGCGCCAACGGGACGTGCATGACTATCGAGGACCTTGTTCGGGACAACCCGAAAGGGAGCAAGGTACGGATTCTCAGGTGAGACGGATGGTTACAGTTATCGATGCAGATGGACTACTGCTCGGAAGGATGGCCAGCATCGTCGCGCAGCGTGCTCTTGCCGGCGAGGAGATCGCCATCGTGAACGCGGAGAAGGCGATCGTCTCCGGAAGCAAGGCACAGGTGCTTGAGAACTACAATACAAAGCGCATGCGAGGCTCCCGTGAGGGCGGTCCGTTCTTCCCGCGTAGACCCGACCAGATCGTCAAGCGCACCATCCGCGGCATGCTCCCGTATAAGCGCGAGCGTGGCGTTGCTGCATTCAAGCGGATCAAGGCATATGTCGGCGTTCCGGCAGAGTTCAGCGGAGCGGAGGCCGAGTCGATTCCAGAGGCTCACATCGACCGGTTGAGCAGCCCGAGGTATGTGACCATCGGAACAATCAGTTCCAACCTCGGAGCAAAATACTAAATAGGGTGATGGAATGGCAAAGATCATCAACACAAGCGGTAAGAGAAAGACGGCAATCGCCCGGGCAACCCTGAAGCCCGGCAACGGCCGGGTCCGGATCAACTCCATTCCCCTGGAGATCTACGGAACCGAGTTGATTCGCATGAAGATCTCTGAGCCCCTGCTGCTGATTCCGAACGCGCTCGATGGCATCGATGCAGCGATCGACGTCTCAGGCGGCGGTACGATGGGGCAGGCAGAAGCAGTTCGAACAGCGCTTGCGCGCGGAATTGTGGAGTGGCATAACGATCCCCAGATTAAAGATGCATTCCTTGCGTATGACCGAACACTGCTCGTAAACGACTCCAGGCAGAAGGAAACCAAGAAACCGCACGGCCGCGGTGCACGGGCAAAGTTCCAGAAGTCCTACAGGTGAGGAAAGAAATATAAGGGATGGAGGACCATTATTATGATACCTGTACGATGTTTTACATGCGGTAAGGTCATCTCTACAGCCTGGGAGGAGTTCAAGGAGCGACGAGATGCAGGCGAGGATCCGGGACGGATCCTCGACAGTCTCGGTCTGGAGCGGTACTGCTGCAGACGAATGCTGCTGACACACAAGGAAATAGTGGAGGACCTGTATCCGTATCAGTGAGGGGTCGTGGGGTAGCCTGGACTATCCTATGGCGTTCGGGATGCTGTGACCTGAGTTCAAATCTCAGCGACCCCATTTTAGTATTAATTGATTCTGAGGCTACACGATGGAATCGTATACCCGGTATGAACGGGCGCGAATTATAGGGGCTCGTGCTCTGCAGATATCAATGGGTGCACCTGTTTTGATCAAAACAGCGAAGACAGAGCCGCTTGAGATCGCACTTGAAGAGTTCGATCGAGGCGTGATCCCTATAACAGTGAAGAGATAGTAGTGATCTGATGGCGACCATTGAACAGATTATCCTAAGAACGATCCTGGATAGCCGCGGAAACGAGACTGTCGAGGCTGAGATCTACACAGATTGTGGCTTTGGCCGGGCTGCAGCACCAAGCGGGGCGAGCACCGGGACCTATGAAGCAAAGGTGAGACCTCCGCGTGAGGCTATCGAGGATGCGCAGAAGAACCTGATTCCATCGCTCATTGGTGAAGACGCTCTCGATCAGATCACATTCGACGCGCTGCTTCGAGAACACGACGGTACGACCGACTTCAGTTCAATCGGCGCAAATGTCGCTGTAGCACTATCTCTCGCATGCGCAAAGGCAGCTGCATCCTCTCTTGACCTGGACCTCTTCCGGTACCTGGGCGGCGCATTTGCCAATGCGACACCCCTGCCGCTCGGCAACGTCATCGGTGGAGGCGCTCACGCCCCGAATGCCACATCTATCCAGGAGTTCCTGGTAGTACCCACCGGGGCATCCGGCGCAACGCAGGGGGTCTTTGTGAACGCTGCCGTTCATAAGACTGTAAAGAAGATCCTGCAGGAACGGGGCAAACTCTCCGGCAAAGGGGATGAAGGTGCTTGGGCACCCGCAATATCCGACGCCGAGGCGTTCGAGATCATGAGTGAGGCGATCAACACCGTCTCTGATGAGATGAACGTTGAGGTTCGGATGGGAATCGACGTAGCGTCTAGCGAACTCTGGGACGGCAAGCAGTATCGCTACAAAGATGCCTCACGGAGCCGCGAAGACCAGATCGCCTACATAGCAGAACTTGTCGACCGCTACAACCTCATCTACATCGAGGATCCCCTCTACGAGGAGGACTTCGAGGCATTCGCCGACCTGACCGCACAGGTTGGAGACCGCTGTCTGATCTGCGGTGACGACCTCTTTGTGACCAACGTCGAACGGATCACGAAGGGCATCGAGACGTGCGCGGCAAACTGCGTCCTGATCAAACCAAACCAGATCGGAACACTCACCGATACCTTTGAGGCGATAAACCTCGCCCAGGAGAACGGTATGGAGACGGTCATGAGCCACCGTTCCGGTGAGACCACCGACGCAACGATTGCACACCTTGCAACCGCATTTGGATGCATCTTCCTCAAGTCCGGCGTGGTCGGCGGGGAACGGATAGCCAAACTGAACGAACTGATTCGCATAGAGGAGCTGATCTAACTTGACTGGAAACGAACTTGAGATCGAACTGAAAGAACCACTGGTGCCCGTTGAAGACTACCTCGCAGCAGGTGTGCACATCGGCACGCAGCAGAAGAGCAAAGACATGATGAAGTTCATCTACCGTGTCCGCGGGGATGGGCTCTACATCCTGGATATCCAGGCGACTGACGAGCGGATTAAGACCGCTGCGAAGTTCCTCTCGCAGTATGAACCCGCTAAGATCCTGGTTGTCACCTCCCGGCAGTACGGCCAGTATCCGGCAAAGATGTTTGCCGATTCAATCGGCGCCATGGCTGTCATCGGGCGCTTCATCCCAGGGATGCTCACTAATCAGCGCTTAAACAAGTACATCGAGCCTGATGTGATCGTGGTGACCGACCCCATCGGCGACTCCCAGGCAGTCACCGAGGCAGTCCAGGCGGGCATCCCGATCGTCGCCCTCTGCGACACCAACAACATGACGAAGTACGTCGACGTGGTGATCCCGACGAACAACAAGGGCAGGAAAGCGCTCTCGATGATCTACTACCTCCTGACAAAGGAAATGCTCCGCCTGCGCGGTGTCGCCACATCACTCACTCCTGAAGACTTTGAGACAGAGTTATAAGACTCGAAGGCACAGAGCTCAATCTTGATGGATATGCGCCCATGCAGTGTAGCGGGAATGTTCTACCCTGCCGAGCCCAGGCATCTGGAGCAACTGCTGGAATCATTCTTCCAGAAACGGGCCCCGGAGATCGATGCCCGGGGCATCGTCTCCCCTCACGCCGGGTACGTATACTCCGGGGAGACTGCAGCCTGTGCCTTCTCCACCATACCGCCTGATTTTGATGGCACATTCGTTGTCATCGGTCCGAGCCACAGGGGGTACATGACCTGTGCCTCTGCCGTGCCGTGGGAGACCCCCCTCGGGATCGTCGATATTGATGAAGAGTTTATCGATGCGCTGGAGATCGAGGTTGATGAAGTATCACACCTGGACGAGCACTCGCTCGAGGTGCAGATGCCCATCATTAAATACCGCTTCCCGAGAGCAAGGGCTGTACCCATAATGATGGGAGACCAGCGTCATGAGGCTGCTGAGAATCTTGCAGAGCGTCTACTCTTGGCGACAGAACGCACCGGAAGAGACGTGCGCTTTGTAGCCTCAAGCGACTTCTCACACTACGTCCCGGACGAGGTGGCCCGCCGACAGGACCTCTACGCTATCGATGCACTCAAAAACCTGGATACGCATGAATTTTACCGCCGGCTCCAGGAGACCGGAGCCACGGCATGCGGCTACGGTCCGATAGCGACCATGTGCATCGTCTGCCGGTCGCTAGGCGCAAAGACCGGGGAACTCCTGCGGTATACAACCAGCGGCAACGTGACAGGGGACTTTAACCAGGTAGTGGGGTATGCAGCAATAGCGGTGGTATAATTGGCAACATGGAGCGCACCGGGCAAGGTCTTCCTGTTCGGTGAGCATGCAGTGGTCTACGGAAAACCAGGCGTAGCTATGGCAATTAAGCCCCGGGTCTTTGTCACAGTGCGGAAGTCCCGCAACCCAACACGTGCGAAATCGCCCTACATTGATGAATGTTTCAATATGTTGGGCGTCCGGGGCAGTGTCTATGTCCACTCGCAACTCCAGAGCTCGTCAGGGCTCGGATCATCGGCCGCGGTCACGGTGGCAACACTCTCTGCGATCAACGATGAGTTCGATATCGGGCACACCCGTGAGGAGATCGCTGAGATGGCATTTGCCGTCGAGAAAAAAGTTCAGAACGGGCGGGCAAGCCCAACCGACACCTATGTCTCGACGAACGGAGGAATGGTGCTCATCACAGGGAACTCCAAACGGAGACTCCCGCCACAGAGCCTTCATATCGTCGTAGGAAACACCATGGTGCCGCACAGCACCGCAAAGATGGTGGAACTGGTCGGAGACCTGCAGAAAAAGCATCCGGAGATCGCAAACCCAATACTCGATGCCATCGGGGCCGTGACGCTCAGCGCCCTCCACAACATCAACAACCCAAAAGAACTGGGGCGGTGTATGGACATGAATAACGCCCTCCTTGAGGCGCTCGGTGTGGGGCATCCAACAAGCAGTAAACTCATCCTCGCTGCAAGGGCAAGCGGCGCGTACGGTGCAAAGATCACTGGAGCCGGAGGCGGCGGTTGCATCATTGCCCTCTGCCCCAGGCGTGCAAAGAGCCGGGTCGCCGGTGCCATCGAAGCCTGTGAAGGAAGAGCAATCATCACGACCATCGATACGGATGGTGTACGAAAAGAGAAGCATGACTGATACCGTGATACTGAAACTGGGCGGGAGCGTGATCACCGATAAGTCGGGCGAATGCAGTATCGATCACGCTCGCCTGCACGAGATCGCGGACGAACTTGCCGCACGAAGAGCTTCCGCGCTCGTGCTTGTTCACGGTGCGGGATCATGCGGGCACCCGGAGGCCCGGCGTTACCGAATCAACGACGGCCTCACGAAAGAGAACGTGCCCGGCGTCTACTACACGCATGCAGCCGCTTCAAGACTGAACGATGCGGTCGTCGCTGCCCTGCGGGATGCCGGAGTCGAGGCAGTCGGCATCCATCCGCTCGATCTCGCTCTCGCCGAAGACGGCCGTCTGGTCTCGTTTGAGACCCGCCATATTGCCGAGATGACAGAACACGGAATTGTACCAGTGCTGCACGGCGATGTGGTGATGGACCGCCTGAAGGGATCGTGCATCGTATCGGGCGATCAACTGGTGACCCGGCTTGCCATCGCGCTCTCGAGCAGGCGGGTGGGTCTTGCAACGGACGTCCCCGGCGTACTGCAGAATGGATCGGTCGTTCCGCGAGTCGATCGGACCGTTTTTGAGACGCTCACTGTTGGCGGATCGTCGAAGACCGACGTGACCGGAGGGATGAAAGGCAAACTCATGGAACTCCTTGCACTCGCTGATGCCGGAATCGAGTCGCACATCTTCCATGTCTCTAAGATCGGCCAGTTCCTTGACGGCACCGGGCACGGCGGGACAATAGTGGCCAGACGGGGTGTATCATGACCAGAGAGACCATTACATCATCAAGAAAACGTGACCATCTGATCATCTGCTGTGAGAACCCCGTTGAAGCAGGCGATGCAGGATTCGGGGATGTCCGACTGGTCCACAACGCCCTCCCCGAGTGTGATATGGACGCGATCGATACCAGAACGCGGTTTCTTGGAGCAACACTCTCATCCCCCCTCTTCATTGCAGCGATGACCGGAGGGCATCCGGACACTCTCGAGGTGAATCGAAGGCTGGCGCGTGTCGCCGAACGATATAACCTCGGCATGGGTGTTGGTTCTCAGCGAGCGGCATTGGAGAACCCCGAATTGGAGGGGAGTTTCACCGTCGTGCGGGAGGAGGCGCCACATGCTTTCCTCTGTGCGAACCTCGGGATCATTCAGCTGCGCGACCACGGCATCGAGTGGGCGGAGCGGGCTGTCGAGATGATCGATGCACAGGCGATCGCCATTCACATTAACTCGCTTCAGGAAGCGATTCAGCCAGAGGGCGATCACAATGCAGAAGGGTGCCTTGCTGCGCTTCGCACCCTCTGTGAAGAGTTTCCCTATCCGGTCATCGTGAAGGAAACCGGATCCGGTATATCGGCCGAGACTGCAAGGGCAATCCGGGGGGCAGGAGCAAGCGCAATTGATATCGGTGGGTATGGAGGCACGTCCTGGGCGAAGATCGAGCGCCTGCGAGCAAGCGACCCCAGACTCGCCGAACTCGGGGAAGCGTTCCTATCCTGGGGCATACCAACAGTGGTGAGCCTCCGCGAGGTGCGAAAGGTAGGAGGCCCGATCATTGCAACGGGTGGGCTGCGATCAGGGATTGATATTGCAAAGGCAATCGCACTCGGGGCAGATCTCGGGGGCATGGCGCTCCCCCTCCTGAAACCGGCCATGGAGAGTGAAGACGCGCTCCTTGCAGCAGTTGATGCGATACAGCGAGAACTCGAGGTTGCAATGTTCCTGACGGGATCCCGGACGATGCGGGACCTCTCAAACGTACGGACATATATTACTGGATTAACCCGGGAAATGATTGAAACAAGCGACTGACCACAAAACATCCTAATACGGAGGATTACATGGATATTGAGATCATAGCAGTGGGCGGATATAACGAAGTCGGCAGAAATATGACTGCCGTCCGCTGCGGAAAAGAGATTGTCATCTTTGATATGGGTCTGCGCCTCGACCAGGTGATGATCCATGAGGATGCAGATGTTGAGAACATGCATTCTCTGGACCTGATCGAGATGAAGGCCATTCCTGATGACACCATCATGAATGCGGTGGAGGGGAGTGTCAAGGCGATCGTCTGTTCGCACGGGCACCTGGACCATATCGGTGCAATACCGAAACTGGCACACAGGTACAATGCTCCGATCATCAGCACGCCCTATACCACAGAACTGATCAGGCAGCAGATTGCGGGCGAACAGAAGTTCGGGGTGAACAATAAACTCTTCGCCTTGAGAGCGGGGCAGCGGTATACCATCTCCCCGCACCTGACCCTCGAGTTCGTGCGGAGTCAGCACTCCATCATCGATACGGTCTTTCCGGTCCTGCACACCCCGCGGGGAGCGATCGTCTATGCCGACGACTTCAAACTCGACCGAACTCCGGTTCTCGGAGAGCCGCCGGACTTCGCCCGGTTGCGGCAGATCGGGAAGGAGGGCGTACTTGCCCTCATCGTGGAGAGCGTCAACGTCGCTGATAGCGGGCGGTGCCCGAGCGAGAAGATCGCACGAGACCTCGTACGGGATACCATCACCAGTTATGAGGACGACAAGAACGCCATCTTTGTCTCGACATACTCATCGCATATCTCCCGTATCAAGACGATCGCCGAATGCGCCCACGAGATTGGGAGGAAACCGGTCCTCCTTGGGCGATCGATGGAGCGCTACTGTTCGGCCGCCGAGCAGCTGAAACTGGTCGGGTTCCCTGAGTCGCTCTCGATGTTTGGGAACCGCCGGACCGTCGATAGGACTTTGCGGCGGATAATGAAGACCGGAAAGGATAAGTTCGTTCCTATCGTTACCGGTCATCAGGGAGAGGCCGGCGCCATCCTGACAAGGATCGTGATGGGCGACACCCCGTTCAAACTGGAGAAGGGCGACAAGATCCTCTTCTCCGCAAAGGTGATTCCAAACCCGATGAACTATGGGCAGCGCTACCTTGTCGAGGCCCGAGCCAAGATGGCAGGCGTGCGGATCTTCGACGACCTGCACGTCTCAGGCCATGCCTACAAAGAGGACCACTACGAGTTCCTGCACCTCTTAAATCCCCAACACGTCATCCCGTCGCACGGCGACATCGGGATGACCGGGGAATACGCCAAGTTTGCAGAGGAGATCGGGTATACTTTCGGGAACGACCTGCACATCCTCCGGAACGGGCAGAACGTCTTGATTAAGTAGGAGATTGAACATGACAACGCTTGCAGACTACCTGGAGAAGAATGCTGACAGAATCGACAAGGTGATCCACCGCTACTTTGGTGATGTCCATGGCGACCTCTTCCGGGCGAGCGCCCACCTGCTGCTTGCAGGCGGAAAAAGGCTCCGCCCGGCGGTCGTCATGCTTGCTGCAGATGCAGTCAGGAAAGGGTCCTCGGACGACCTGATCCCTGCAGCCCTTGCATTGGAACTGACCCACAATTTTACCCTCATCCATGACGACATCATGGATGGCGACCGTGTGCGGCGCGGCGTCCCAACGGTGCACACCGTCTGGGACGAGCCGACGGCAATCCTTGCAGGCGATGTGCTCTACGCGAAGGCGTTTGAGTTCATCTGCCTCTCGGAAGCCAGCGATGCTGCAAAAGTTCGGGCGACGAAGATGCTTGCCCGGACATGTGCCGAGATCTGCGACGGGCAGAGCATGGACATGGCCTTTGAGAAGAGGAACGACGTCTCAGAGGCTGAGTACCTTGAGATGGTCAGCAAAAAGACTGGTGTCCTCTACGGTGCATCCGCCGCCATCGGCGGGATCCTTGCAGGAGCGAACCCGATCCAGACGGACGCCCTCTATCAGTTCGGGCTGAACAGCGGCATCGCCTTCCAGATTCAGGACGATCTTATCGACCTTCTCGCGAGCCCTGAAATAAGCGGCAAGGACCAGGCATCGGATATCCGGGAAGGGAAGCAGACCCTGATCGCGATCAAGGCGCGTGAGAAAGGAATTGACCTTGCTCCATACCGGAGGAGTCTCTCGCCCGAAGAAATCAACGACCTGATTGCCAAACTCAAGGATGCAGGCGTCATCGATGAGGTGCGGGAAAAAGCGGTCGAGCGGGCCACCGTCGCAAAGGAGGCGCTCTCGGTCCTCCCGAACTCGGAGGAGAAGCGTCTTCTTTCAGAGATAGCCGACTTCTTCATCGACCGGGGCAACTGATACGATGGACAACAGTCTCGAAGATCTGCTCTATATTTATGCCCTGCAGAATGCCGTGAAACATGAGAGTGCACCGAAAAGCGGAACTGTCATCGGCACGGTGCTCGGCAAGCATCCGGAGTTTCGCAGCAGGGCCAGGGAACTCGGCCCGATCGCAGGGAAGGTGATCGCAGAGGTAGCGGCGATGACCCCGGCGGAGAGGAAGAGTCGCCTTGAGGAACTCGCCCCAGAACTCCTTGCCGAACTCACCGAGACGCACGAGCATATCCGGGAACTCCCTGCGCTTGAGGGTGCCGAGAATGGCGTGGTGATGCGGTTTGCACCGAACCCGAGCGGACCGCTGCACCTCGGGCATGCCCGGGCCTCCATCCTGAACGATTACTATGTTAAGCGCTACGGCGGCCGGTATGTCCTCCGCATTGAGGATACCGACCCAAAAAGGGTCGATCCTGAGGCATACGATATGGTCCGGGAAGATGTCGAGTGGCTGGGGCTCGGGATCACCGATATCGTCTACCAGAGCGACCGGCTCGATATCTACTACGATCTCTGCAGGAAGCTCATCGAACTTGGAGGCGCTTACGTCTGCGTCTGCGAGCCTGAGCGGTTCCGCGAACTCAAACTCAAGGGGAAGGCCTGCCCCTGCCGGGAGCAGACCGTGGAGGAGAACCTGGAACTCTGGCAGCGGATGCTTGATGGAGAGTTCTATGAAGGTGACGTGACCGTCCGGGTTAAGACGGATCTCACCCATCCCGACCCCGCAATTCGCGACTACTCCGCAATGCGGATCGTGAGCTCGCCCCCCCACCCGCGGGTGGACGCGACGGTATTTCCGTTGATGAACTTCTCCGTCGCGGTCGACGACCATCTCCTCGGGATCACCCACGTCATCCGCGGCAAGGACCATATTGCGAACACGAGACGGCAGCGCTACATCTTCGATTACTTCGGCTGGAAACCGCCGGTCTACCGTCACTACGGTCGAATGGGGATATCGGGCGTCGTCCTCTCGACGTCGGGGATGCGCGAGGGTATAAAGAGCGGTCTCTACACCGGGTGGGACGATATTCACCTAGGAACGCTGCGAGCGATTGCACGCCGGGGTATCGAGCCGGAGGCCGTCCGGAACGCCATGGTCGATATCGGGATCGGGGAGACCGACATATCGTTCTC
>NZ_LFRO01000077.1:41398-47044 GCF_001512385.1 Methanoculleus sp. DTU007
TCGAGGGCGCCCCGCGCCACGAGGCGCATGCTCTTCTCCACCCGAACGACCCCTCACGGGGGGTCAGGACGCTCGTCACCGAGGGGAGGGTGCTCCTCCCGCGGGCGGATATTGCAGGAAAGAGCATGGTCCGGCTGAAAGACCTCTACAACATCAGGATCGCGTGGGACGGCGATACACCGCGGGTCTCCTACGCGGGCGACTCGCTCGAGGAGGCCCGGAGCGAGAAGGCGCCGATCATCCAGTGGCTGCCGGCGGACGCGAAACTCCCGTGCACGCTTCTGCGGCAGGAGGGGAGCCTCGAAGGGTTCTGCGAGCCCCTGGTCGCCAGCGAGGCGGACCGCGTCGTCCAGTTCGAGCGGATCGGGTTTGCCCGGGTCGACTCGGTCGAGGGCGGCCGGGTGAGTGCGTACTTCGCGCACCGGTGAAGCGGATCTCCGGGCGAGGCTGGATCCCCTTCATCACACTATTTTTAAGGCGTCCGGCCGTTTCATTGTTCGAGAGGGAACTCTCCTTCGCGGCTTCGCGTTCTTCGCGTGAGGCTGTATCATTATCTGCACCTACTAACTCACGCGAAGAACGACTTCTCCCTGGGGAAGGAGTTTGAGAAGCCGTAGGCTTCGAGCCGCGAAGGACGCGAAGATTGGTTTCTTCGAGAGGTACTCCCCTTCGCGTGAGACTATATTGCTATCTGCATATAACTATCTCACGCGAAGAACGACGCTCCTGTAAGGGAGGGAGCATGCGCGGCTCGCACCATCTATGCTCAAACTCCGTCTCATAAGAGCCTGTGCCCTACGCGAGATAGATAAAATAATACTAGACGCCAGGGCAGACCGCCCGCGCTTACCGATGCTGGATCGCCACCCGCTCCGCCCGGCGGGCGAGTTCCCGGAGCACCGTCCGCGCGAGATCCACGTTGCCGTAGTCCCGCTCCCGGACGACGTCGCGGATGCAGGCCGGCACCTCGATGGCCTGTTCGACCTTCTCGATCTCCGCTTCGAGCGCCTCGAGATCCCGCCTCTCCCGCATCCGGTCCCGGTGCCA
Source organism: Methanoculleus sp. DTU007 (assembly GCF_001512385.1). Classification (NCBI taxonomy): domain Archaea; kingdom Methanobacteriati; phylum Methanobacteriota; class Methanomicrobia; order Methanomicrobiales; family Methanomicrobiaceae; genus Methanoculleus; species Methanoculleus sp. DTU007. The sequence goes on from NZ_LFRO01000077.1 coordinate 42,446, forward strand.
GGCTGCGGACCCTCGTTCCGGATCGATCGCAAGGACCGCCTCGTAACACTCCACTGCCTCGTCGTAGCGGCAGATCCTCCCGAGCACCCAGCCCCGGCACTGCCAGGCGAGGATGTGCTCCGGGTCAAGACTGAGCGCCCGATCGCAGCAGGCGACCGCACCTTCGTGCTCCCCGAGGTGCGCAAGAGCGTAGCCCTTCCGCTGCCAGGCCGTCGGATCGCCGGGGTTCACGGCGAGGGCTTTATCATAACAGGCGGCCGCCTCGTCGTAGCGGCCGGCCTTGATCAGGGCAAACCCCTTCCTCTTCCAGAGGATGGGATCATTCGGCGAGCGTTCAAGTGCCTTATCGTAACAGACGACTGCGTCGTTGAAGCATCCGGTGATGCAAAGAGCCAGACCTCTGTGATACCATCGCTCGGCATCCTCATCTCTAGCCGTCATCGAACCAGAAAGGGGGCCAATCCATAAGAAGATAACCCGACCCGCAACGAATAAGACCGGCCGGACGAGAAGTAGTTACTCATGGCAGAGAGGATTCTTGTTGCCTATGCCACCCGCTACGGCTCTACCGCAGATGTGGCGGAAGCGATCGGCGATGAACTCCGCAAATCCGGCGCCGATGTCGATGTGAAGCCGGTTGGGGAGGTCCGGGATCTCTCTTTGTACCGGGCTGCCGTCATCGGAAGCCCGATCTACATGGGGAAGTGGCTCCCGGAATCGCAGGTGTTCATCGAGAAAAACCAGCAGTACCTGCGCACCATCCCGGTCGCCTTCTTTGCCGTGGGGCTCACGGTCACAGACAGGGGGCCTGAGATTCTCAGGAAAGCAGAAGCATCGATGGACGCGGTCAGGATGCTCGTTAACCCCGTAGATGTCGGCGTCTTTCCGGGCAAACTGGAGAGCGGCGGTCTGTCCTTCACCGACCGCACTATCACCAAGCTCATCAGGGCAAAAACCGGAGACTTCCGCGACTGGGAAGCCGTCCGCTCCTGGGCGCAGGCGGTGCACTCGAAGATAGCCCCGGCGTGACCGCCCGTCTCACCGTTTTTGACGGCAACGGGTGTGTGCAGCCCCTCTTCTTTCTGCGATACGAGATGCAATGTGCCAGCCTTCCGGGAAGAACGAAGGATTGTGATAACGGCGTAAGAATAAAAATGGCGTGTGGCCCGAGGCCGGGCTGAGATAAGTATATATATGCCTATTTCGTATCACTGCACACCATGACCCGGATCAGGTGCTATCCAGTTCCAATATCCTATAGCAATCTCATAAAGCGCCCCGAATCGCCCGGGCGCAGGAGGATCAAAGGGATCCTTGTATGCTGCATTGTACTCTGCCTCATCTGCGGGATAGGGCAGGCGTATAGTCTTGAGAATACCACATCAGAGGACAGGTTTCTGATCGGAACGAAACTCTACCTCAACGCCGACAGCAAGGCGGGGATGACATCGGGCGGATCCTCCGGATCCGGAGGAGGATCCTCCAACGCTGTCCTGCTCTGGACCTTCAGGTTTCCAGCCGCCGTAACAGCGGTTGATATACGGCCTGATGGGGCTGTCGTGCCGGTCGGGACCGCCGACGGGAACATCACCCTCTTAAACAGCACCGGCACAACGCTCTGGACCGTGCCGTCCGGCAGCCCGGTCAGTGCGGTCGGGATCGCCGACGGGGGTGACGCCGTCGTGACGGGGACCGGGAACCTGCTCATGATGCTTGACGCGGGCGGAAGCGTCGTCTGGACGGTAGACGCAGGAAGCAGGGTGCTTGGGGCCGGAATCTCCCCGGACGGAGATTGCTGTGCCGCGGGAACCGCCGCAGGAGACCTCTTCGTCACCAACAACCGGGGAGGCGTTCTCTGGAAGGTCCCGCTCGGAAGCGCGGTCAACACCGTCGCAGTCGGTTCAGAGGGCGCACTCGTTGCGGCCGGGACCGAGGACGGCACGATCCGTCTCCTGAACGCCACGGGCGGCGTGCTCTGGACACATGATGCAGGAAGCGCCGTCCGCGGCGTCTCGCTGACCGGCAACGGAGCTGTCATCGCCGCCGGAACCGCCGACGGCGCGGTCATCATGCTGGACAGCGAGGGGAGAGAAGACCCTGCACGGACGGCAGGAAGCGCGGTCAACGCAGTCCACCTCGACACCGACGGCTCCGCGCTCGGCGCCGGGACGGGTGGCGGATACGCCTACCTGATGAACGGCGCCGGGATCAAGACCTGGCAGTACGGCAGGATGAAGAGCCCCGAAGGGGAGAACTGCGCCGTCACCGCGATTGCGCTCTCATCCTCGGCCGACTACCTGGTCATCGGCTCCGATAACCAGAACGTCCACTACTTCGCGTTCACCTCCCGGCTCCCGCCGACCGTGACGAAAGAGCCCGAGCCGGTCGCCCCGGCCTCCGCAGGAGATGGAGCGCCCGCCGCCATGAGAACAACTCCCGCGGCCGGCGTTGCCGCCGCCGAGGCCCTGACGCCGCAGGAGGCGCCCGGGTTCTGCGCTGCTGTCAGTCTCGGGGCCGCAACGGTCGTCGCTGCCTCGCGGCGCAGAGGCCGGTAGCGCGATCGCAGGCGGATCGCAAAACCCACCCGCCTCTTTTTATCGTTCCAGGCCTCTCGAACCGCAGGAAAAGGTGCTTATAGGACGGCCGCTCACCTATAAAAATCACAAGGTGAACCGGGTGAATAAACATTCTTTTGTCGCTAGAATGCCCAACGAACCGGGCGCACTGCACCGCGCTGCGGAGATCATCAAGTCGTACTCGGGCAACATCAACCGCATCCAGTACGACCGCAGGATCGATCCTGCCACGGTCTTTTTTGAAGTAACCGCGACGCCCGCGGCCTACTCACTGATAAAGGAAGATCTCCAGGCGATCGGTTACCTCCAGGAATCACTGCCTGCGCTTGGGTATCTCAAGTTCTCCATCTACCTCCCCCACGAACCCGGAGCTCTCTTCGAACTCCTCACCTATATCACAGGGGCCGGGGCAAACATTGCTTATATCGACTTCGACGACCGGCGGCCGGACCCCGGGAGAGTCACCATCAGCTTAAACGTCGAAGAGACCGCAATCGTCGAGAACCTGCTCGACCAGTTGAAATCCCGCTATCGCCTCGAGATCCTGGAATACGATACGACCGGCGAGAAACTTGACAATACGGTCTTCTACGTCAGATTCGCCCAGGCGTTGCGAGGGCTGATCGGGACTGCAGAAGACGAGTTCCTGCTCTCGCTCCTGCAGGACATCAACCACATCGTCCAGGAACTCAACAACCGTGGCCAGAACCCTAGAGAGGTCTTTGAGTCCATCTTGCGCGCGGGAAGGACACTCCGGGACACCAGGAACGACGGGTTCTACGCAGACGTCCAGCGCATCCCCTTGAGCGACGATGTCGAGGTCTTCTGCTTCCAGATGCCGGGCGGCGGGAACATCTTCCTGCTCCGCGCCCCGGACGAGACTGTCATGATCGACACCGGATACGGGATTTACCACGAGGACGCCGTCCGGATGTTCCAGCACTACGGTCTTGGAGACCTCACCCGACTCCGTCGGATCTACATCACCCACGCCGACGCGGACCACTGCGGGGCGGGCGGGCTCTATGATGCCGCTGCGTTCATGCACCCATGGTCGCTTGAGATCATCCGCCAGGCAAACCGGGCCTACGGCTCGCGGAGCGAGGCCTCGATCCTCGAGGAGGTCTACACGACCATCATCAACCTCTTCTCGCGCTTCAACCCACCGGAGGACCCGGTGCTCTTCTCGGGGGAGTGCCTCGGCGCACGCTCGATCTTTCCGGTCATCGGCCGGTTCCAGGTCCACGATCTCGAGTTCGAGGTCCTGGAGTCGCTCGGCGGGCACATGCACGGCCAGGTCTACTTCCTCTGCCCCGACCACGGCATCATCTTCACGGCCGACACGCTGATCAACTTCGGGAGCCTTGACGAGGACCGGAAGAGCTACAACTCGATCGCCGACTTCCTGGTGACCTCGGTCAACGTCGACAGCGACTGCGCGAGAAGAGAGAGGAAAGCGCTGCTCGAACTGATCCGCGACCTGGACGGGGAACTCGCACGGAGCGGCCGCCGGTGCCTGGTCGCCTGCGGCCACGGCGCCATCTCGGTCCTCAACGACGGGAAACTCGAAGTCATCGGGACGGTCGAGCGCTACCGGGCAAAAGAGGCGAAGGATTAGGCGGCGGCCGGCCGCCGCTCCCCGACCAGGGCAATCGCCGCACCGATGGCAACAAGGAGCCCGCCCACCAGCAGCACCAGGGGCTCCAGCTGGGCAAGAAGGAGACAGCATGAGATGATACCGATCACCGGGATGATCGGGAGGAGCCCGATGCTTCCGGGGATTCGGAATGGCCGGACCGCATCAGGAGCACGGTAGCGTAGCAGGATCACGGACGCATTGATGAGAATGAACGTCACAAAGAGCGTGAAGTTCGTGACGTTCGCGACAAAACCTATCTCGCCAATGAAGAGGAACATGATTGAGGCGAGCACAACAGCGATGATGGCCGTCCAGGGCGTCCGTGTGCGGGGATGGACCCGGGCGAGGATGGGCGGGAGCGAGAACGAGGAAGCCATGCCGTAG
>NZ_LFRO01000077.1:47237-47387 GCF_001512385.1 Methanoculleus sp. DTU007
GTGAGACCAGGATGTAGAGGATGATGGAGATTCCAAGTGCGATGATCAGGGCCAGGGGGATGTTTCGCTCCGGGTTTTTGGTCTCTTCTGAGAGTTTTACCATCTCTTCAAAACCCATGTACGCAAAGAAGACGAGCGCGGAGGCCTGCA
>NZ_LFRO01000064.1:0-16505 GCF_001512385.1 Methanoculleus sp. DTU007
CGTGTTGGCAACATTCGACGGAACCTGGGTGCGCCTGAAGAGCGAAGGGCGCGTACTCTATGAGCAGGGCGGCTATGGAAGGCTGGAAGGGACCGGTCTTCGGCTATCCCCGGAAGAAGCGCTCTACCTCATGGGGCGCGGTAAGATCACCGTGATGGACTTTGACTTTGATACCCTGCTTGGTCTCTTCGCCGGTCAGCCTAACTTTATCCGCAGGTATCTCGTCTACCATGACATCCGCGAGCGTGGATACGTGATCCAGCCCGGTCCGCACGACTTCCGGGTCTTCCGCCGCGGTCACAAACCCGGAGCCGGAAAGTCCCGATATTTGATTCGGGTCCTCTCTGAGCGTGACCTCATCGACTTCGACCAGCTGAGCCAGGACGTCCTCGCTGCGGTCAATATGCGCAAACAGTACCTCCTCGCAGTCGTGGACGATGAGGACGAATTGACGTACTACGAGGTGCGGGTGCAGGACCTCCCCGGTGTCGGGGAGCCGGCCGGATGCACGACTCCGGTGATGGCCTCACTCTTTGGAACCTATGCGCTGGCCCATCTGCCGCCGGGAACCTCGATCGAGGATGATTGGTACGGGAAAAGGCTTGATCCCGAGCGTCTCCTTCTCCGCCCTGTCGAATCGATCTACCTCATGCGCCGGCAATGCCTCACTCTTGCGCACAACAACGAAGAGATGACTGCAGAGCAGCTCCTTGACCTTGTGGCGGAGGCGGACGTCGAGATCAGGGAGAAAGAGCGGGTCTTTTCGGATTTACGGGAGAAGGGCTACATTCCCAGGACCGGCTACAAGTTCGGGCATCACTTCCGTGTCTACTCCGGGAAGAAGAGCCATTCCGAGATGCTTGTCCACGCCGTTCCGTCCGGGACATCCTTGCCGATGAGCGCCGTATCCCGCTCGGTCAGGCTTGCTCACAGCGTCAAAAAGAAAATGTTGTTTGCCTGCGTATACAATACCGATATCAGATACATAGAATTTGCCCGAATTAAACTGTGAGCGTCAATCCATGCCGTCAGAGATGAATCCGTGGTCGAGCAGTCAGACCATCGATGTAGATCGACTCTTTGCCGAGTTTGGCATCGAACCGATCGGAGAGGTCACGCAGAGACTTCCCGAGGTACCGTCGTTTATGCGCAGAGGTATCGTCGTCGGGCACCGGGACTACCACCTGATAGCCGACGCCATCCGGAACCGTACCCCGTTTCACGTGCTGACCGGGTTCATGCCGTCAGGCCTCCCACACCTCGGGCACCTGATGGTCATGAAGGAGGTGGTCTGGCACGTCCAGCAGGGCGGGAACGGCTATGTTGCCATCGCCGACCGGGAGGCGCACGCGGTCCGCGGCATCTCGTGGGAGAAGTGCCGCGAGTACGGAAAGGAGTACCTCAAGGCTCTCTATGCCCTTGGATTTAAGGGCACGACCTACTACCAGAGCAAGAACGAGCGCTTAAAAGACCTTGCATTCGAGGCGTCCACAAAGGTGAACTTCTCCGAGATGGCGGCGATCTACGGGTTCGGACCCGAGACCTCGCTCTCCCATGCCATGAGCGTCGTCACCCAGGTCGCCGATATCCTCTATCCACAACTCGATGCTGGCCCTGCGCCCACCATCGTCCCGGTCGGCCTCGACCAGGACCCGCATATCCGGCTCACCCGGGATGTGGCCTATAAGCTCAGGATGTTCACGGTCGAGGACCGGGGCGATCACATCAGTGTCCGGTCGAAGAACGCGCCAGATGAGGCTCTTGAGGCCGTTCATCGGGCTTTCCCCGGCTCGAAAAAATACGGTGGCCATGTCGATCTTGTGGGTCTTCCGATGAGCCAGGTGGAGGATGCCGTCCGTAAGATCGAGATCGCTCACGGAGGGTTTGGGTTCTACCTCCCCTCGTCGACTTACCACATCTTCATGCCCGGGCTCCAGGGCGGAAAGATGTCAAGCAGCGTGCCCGAGAGTTTGATTGGTTATTATGAGTCAGACAAGTCGCTCAAGAAGAAGGTCATGGCGGCACTGACCGGCGGACGGATGACGCTTGAGGAGCAGAAGCGTCTTGGGGGGGAGCCCGACGCATGTTCGGTCTACCTCTTAAACCTCTTCCACATGCTCGAGGACGATATTGAACTCGCCGATCTCCGTCGCCGGTGTGAGAGCGGCGAACTCACCTGCGGGCAGTGCAAAAAGGAGACACTGGAGCGTGTGCAGGCGTTCCTTGCGGAACTGCGGGACAAGATGGATTCCGTCGAGCATCTTGCAGAGGAAGTGTGACTGTGGAACTGACGTTAAACGAGAAGAAACTCCTGGTTGCGCTGGGTCCGGCAGGGTCGGCCGACGCGGCCACCCTTGCGGAGAGGATGGAGACCCGCCGGGAGGCGGTGGTGCAGTATGCGAACCTCGCGAGTGAGCGGGGGCTTGTGGACGTGGAGAAGCATGTCTCCCGTCAATATGTCCTGACCGAAGAAGGGCGGGCCTATGCCGGACGAGGCCTCCCCGAGCGGCAGGTGCTTGAGAGTTTTGAAGAGACCATCCCGATGCGGGACCTCCAGGCCCACCCGCTTGCGAAGATCGCTATCGGCTGGATGCGTAAAAAAGGATGGGTCACCATCCGGGACGGGGTCGTGCAGAAGACCGGCAACGCCGCCCTGGGACCTGACGAAACCGCATTCGCCAGGGTGAGCGAGACCGGTGCGGTCGAGGACGGTGAAGGGGTCGCCGACCTCGCAAGACGCGGGCTCGTCGAAGAGGTTGAGACCGTCGCCTACACCGTCTCGATCACGCCCCGTGGCCGTGAACTCCTTGCGGGAGGGCTTGATCTGCGCGAAGAGGTGGGCACGCTCACCCGTGAGCAGATCCTCTCCGGCGAATGGAAGAACCTACCGCTCCGGCGCTATGACGTCACGAAGCTTCCAAAACGCGCCTACCCGGGCAAGACGCACCCATACCAGCGTCTCCTCGATGAGATGCGCCGCGTCCTCTTCGATATGGGCTTTGAGGAGATGGCGGGTGGGATTGTGCAGAGCTCCTTCTGGAACTTCGATGCCCTCTTCCAGCCGCAGGACCACCCCGCACGGGAGATGCAGGATACCTTCTTCCTTGGGGAGCGCTGGCCGCTCCCGGCGGGATACGAGCGTGTCCGCGATATGCACGAACACGGCGGCGAGACCTCTTCCACCGGTTGGGGCGGCACCTGGAGTGCCGAGAAAGCAAAGCAGTGTGTGCTCCGGACCCACACGACGAGCCTCTCGATCCAGCACCTGGCAGCACACCCGAATCCCCCGGTCAGGGCGTTCTGCATAGGCCGGGTCTACCGGCGGGAGGCGATCGACCCCACTCATCTAGCGGAGTTCGAGCAGCTCGAGGGGATCGTCATGGACGAAGGTGTCAACTTCCGTCACCTCCTCGGGTTCTTGAAGGAGTTCTACGCCAAGATGGGCTTTGAGAAGGTCCGGTTCCGCCCCGGCTACTTCCCCTACACCGAGCCCTCCGTGGAGCCGGAGGTCTACGTCGACGGGCTTGGCTGGGTTGAACTCGGTGGTGCGGGCATCTTCCGGGAGGAGGTGACCGCGCCCTTCGGGATCGAGCACCCGGTGCTCGCGTGGGGTCTCGGGATCAGCCGTGTGGCGATGCTAAAACTTGGGCTGCGCGATCTGAGGCAGCTCTACCGGAGCGACGTCGAGTGGATCCGGGAGACGCCAACCTACGGCGGGAGGCGGTAATATGGCAATAATCACACTACCCTACCGGTACCTGGAGCGGCTGGCCGGTACCGACCGAGAGACGCTTATCGACCGCATCCCTATGATCGGGGCCGATATTGAACGAATAGAAGAAGACCATGTGGACGTTGAGTTCTTCCCGAACCGGCCGGACCTCTACTCTCCCGAAGGTGTCGCGCGGGCGATGCGCGGCTTCCTAGGAATCGAGGAGGGGCTTCCGGTCTACACCACCCGCCCCTCCGGCATCACCTTCTCGGTCGATCCGGGTCTTGCCGATATCCGACCGTATCTGGGCTCGGCCGTGATCCGGAACGTCAGTCTTGACGAGGAGGCTATCGAGAGCCTGATGGGTCTCCAGGAGGCGCTTCACTGGGCGGTGGGACGCGGGCGGAGCAAGGTGGCGATTGGTGTTCACGATCTGGATAAGGTCACGCCGCCTTTCCACTACATCGCCTCGCCCCGGAGCCGGTCCTTCGTCCCGCTCGACTTCGAACAGGAGATGACGATGGAGGAGATCCTCTCCGACCACCCGAAGGGCCGGGACTACGCCCACCTGGTGGAGAAGTTCGATAAGTTCCCGCTGATCGTCGATGCTAACGATCGGGTGCTCTCCTTCCCGCCGATCATCAACGGCGAGCTGACGAGGGTCACGACGGCGACGAAGAATATCCTGCTCGACTGCACCGGCACCGACAGAAAGGCGGTGATGACGGCGGTTAATATCATCTGCACGGCGCTTGCCGAGGCCGGGGCGACGATCGAGACCGTCACCGTCGCGGGAGAGGAGATGCCCACTCTTGCGCCGACAGAGCGGGTGGTCTCGGTCGCGGAGTGCTCCCGCCTCCTCGGCATCCCCCTCACGCCGGATGAGATGGCGCGGCTCCTCCGCCGGATGCGCTTTGAGGCCGAACCCGACGGCGACTCGCATGTTCGGGTGCTCATCCCCTGCTACCGCGCAGACATCCTCCACGATTGGGACATCTTCGAGGACGTGGCGATCGCCTATGGTATCGAGAACTTCGATGCTGCCCTCCCGGCGACCACCACGGTCGCAAAGGAGCACCCGATCACTGCGATCGAGAGGGCGGTTCGGTCGGTGATGATTGGTCTAGGATATCTTGAGGTGATCCCGTTCACCCTCTCAAACGAGCGGGTGCTGTATTCAATGATGCAGCGCGAGCCCGCTCCCGGAACCCTGCGGGTTCTTCACCCGATCAGTGAGGAGCAGACGGTGGTCAGAACCGACCTCCTTCCCCTGCTGATGGAGACGCTCCAGGCGAACAAGCACCGCGAGCTCCCGCAGAGGCTCTTTGCGGTGGGGGACGTGGTCGAGGACTGCGTCACCTTCCAGAAGGCCGCGGGGGTCAGCATCCACCCGGGCGCAGACTTCTCTGAAGCGTATGCAGCGGTGGACGTCCTCTGCCGCGAACTCTCGCTTCCCTACACGGTCGTGGAATCGACCGATCCCGCGTTTATCGATGGCCGCCGCGGGGATATCGTCGTCGATGGAAAAATAGTCGGGGTCTTTGGGGAGATTCACCCGGCGGTTCTCGCCGCCTTCGATCTTGAGCATTCGGTCGCGGCGTTCGCACTTGATCTTAAAGCCGTACCGGGATACCCCGCTCCGCCAGGTACTCCTTGACCTGGCGGACGGTGAGTTCCCCGTAGTGGAAGACGCTTGCCGCAAGGCATGCGTCAGCCTTTCCCTCCGTGAATCCTGTGTAGAAGTGCTCAAGCGTCCCCACGCCGCCGCTTGCGATTACAGGGATCCCGACCTCCTCCGAGATCGCTCTCGTGATCGGGATATCGAACCCCTCTTTTGTCCCGTCGGTCTCCATACTGGTGAGCAGGATCTCGCCGGCCCCTCGCTCCTCGGCCTCCGCTGCCCATACAACGGCATCGATCCCCGTGGCCCGGCTCCCGCCATGGGTCACGACCTCATACCAGCACTCCCGGCCGTCGGCGAGGGCAACGGGGGTCTTTCCCGGCTCCATTCTGTAGTTTCGCCGGACGTCCACTGCGACGACGATGCACTGGGTGCCGAACCGCTCCGCCCCACGCGTGATCAGGTCCGGGTCGGCGACGGCGCTTGAGTTGATGCTCACCTTGTCCGCACCCGCACGGAGGATCTGCTTCATGTCGTCGATTGTCCGGATGCCGCCGCCGACGGTGAGCGGGAGGAAGAGTTCATCGGCCGCTCGCTGCACGACGTCGATGATTGTGCTCCGGTCTTCCCTGGTGGCGGTGATATCAAGGAAGACCACCTCGTCCGCACCCTGCTCATTGTAGCGCTGGGCGAGTTCCACAGGATCGCCCGCGTCGCGCAGGCCGACGAAGTGCGTGCCCTTGACTACCCGCCCGTCTTTGAGGTCCAGGCAGGGGATGATCCGCTTGGTCAAAACCATGCGTAGTGGTTTTGAAGCGGGAGGTGATGAGGGTTTGGTTCGAGAGTTCTTCTCTTTTTGTGAGGGGCAGGCATGCACCTGCGGCCGACCGCAGGGTGAGGTGTCATCTGATGGTTGCGGTTGCACGTCTCAATTTTTCGGTCACCAGCCCGGCAGACGGCTCTTCGGGAGAGATCGCCGTTTTTTGATGCGCTGCCCCCACAGTCCACTGTATTCGGGATGACTTCCAGATCTATAGTTTCAGACCTCAGATTGTTTCGGCATCCCCGTTGCGCGTGAGCATGGGTTTGGGTTCGACAACCCTGTTTTGGGCTGTGAGCCTCCATGACCTTCCGCTTACCTCAGGTTTAAGTACTCACAGAAGATACCCTTACAGGCAAACCAAAGAATATCCGGGCGCAAAGACCGGTCTGGTGGTTTTATGGAGTCAGGAGACCTGAAAATTGCATGGGCGCGGCAGTATATGCCGGTACTCGCGTCCATTCGGAAGCGCTTCGTCGAGGAGAGACCTTTCTCCGGTATGACCATCGGCATGGCCCTGCATGTCGAGGCAAAGACTGCGGTGCTGGTCGAGACTCTTGCAGCGGGTGGAGCTGAGGTGCATATCACAGGGTGCAACCCCCTCTCGACCCAGGATGATGTCTCGATGGCGCTCAATACCCGGGAAGGGATTCACTCCTATGCTCGCCGGGGTGCAAGCGTCGAGGAGTACTATGCGGCCATCGACCGGGTGCTCGATGCCAGCCCTGCGATCACCATCGACGACGGCATGGACCTCATTTACCGCATCCATACCGAGCGCCAGGAAGTGCTTGATACGGTCATCGGCGGGTGCGAGGAGACCACGACTGGCATCCACAGGCTCCGTGCGATGGAGCGGGACGGGGCGCTCAAGTTCCCTGTCATTGCTGTCAATGATACCCCGATGAAGCACTTCTTTGACAACGTACACGGCACCGGGGAGAGTTCGCTCGCCTCGATCATGATCACGACAAACGTCCTCGTCGCTGGCAAGCGGTTTGTTGTCGCGGGCTACGGTTACTGCGGTCGGGGACTCGCGCAGAAAGCACGGAGCCTCGGCGCCCGGGTCATCGTGACCGAGGTCGACCCGAGAAGGGCGCTCCAGGCGCACATGGATGGGTTTGACGTCATGACGATGGACCAGGCGGCGCCGTTAGGTGATATCTTCGTCACCACCACCGGCAATACGAGTATCATCACCGAGCGGCATTTCCCGAACTTAAATGACGGGGCGATCCTTGCGAACGCCGGACACTTCAACGTCGAGATCGACGTCGACTGGCTTGAATCGCACTCGGACTCCATCGTCCGTCGGGACGGTATCGACACATACATCCTCGGCGGCAAGACCATCCACGTTCTTGCCGAAGGCAGGCTCGTGAACCTTGCAACACCGAAGGGGATGGGCCACCCCATCGAGGTGATGGACCTGAGTTTCGCCGTCCAGGCTCTCTCTGCCGAGTTCGTTGCAAAGCATGGGCGTAAACTTGCTCCGGGTGTCCATGACGTCCCGTCCGCCATCGACGAAGAGGTGGCACGGCTGAAACTTGCCGCGCTCGGCCTCTCGATCGACCGGCTGACGCCCGAGCAGGAGAAGTACATGGCCAGCTGGGCTATCGGGACATAAAACACCACTCTTTTTCCCTTGAATATCAGGTACTGGAGAGAAGGGATCGGCTCCCCATCAGTTCTGCTGGCGGTCATCTGTGCTTTCCTGCATCTTGAGCATAAACCCATGGCCGCATCTCCGGCACCGATACTGTGTATATATGCCGCGCCCGGGGACATCGACATACCCAAGATATTCGCCGGAGGATCTGCACGTTGGGCATGCCGGCCCAAGATCGTCGAACCAGCAGCCGCACCCAAGACACTGGTGGATAGCATGCATCTGCGGTTTGATGGAGACGAAGTCCTTTATGCGGCTCCGACACCCGCAGATGGGGCAGGAAACAGGCCCGCCTCCTCCGGCGGTGCGCGACTGCCATATTGTCTTTCGGGTCGCGTCTAAATCGCGCACTTGCCAATCCCCCTCCAGGTGATGCAGCACCATCTCTTTTCCGCCCCCGTTGCACTTTTCAGCCGGTGCGGGCCGACCATTCTGTTCTGTCTCATGGATCATTATGGGGGTCGCGATCGTTTAATGATACCTATGGGTATCCTATGGTATCTCCCGAGAAGAATAAAAACACTATAATATAATTGCTCTGCCGGATACCTGAATAGGAAGATGGAATCCCCCGATAATATCTCAAGCAAGCAGGTGGGTGTTCGGCTCCCGGGTCACCTGTACCGGTGGCTGAAGGAGAAGGTTGATCGCGGTGAGTACTCGAATATGGCTCAGTCCGTTATCGGGGAATTGACGAAGGCTAAGACGCTCGAAGAGACTCGGTGCCGGGGGACCACATCGTACGATCTCTACGAGGACGAACCCCTCGTTCGGATGGTGAACGAGCGCATCGAAGATGTCCGGCGTGAACTTCTGGACGAGATGAAGCGGCGGCGCACCTGATCGAACGAGACTGCCACGGGTCGGGTAAAAGCGCCTTTGCCAGCATATCTTTCCGGATACGGCCTACCGGCTGCAAGGCGCCCCTGCGCTGGGGATGTCCAGGATGGAGATTCTTCTTATTTTGGGCCGCATCGGCGTTTTCGTCTCTCTTTAAACCATTTTTCATCGACTCCGGCAATCGGGTGACCTGCGTTTGTGCAGTATCGTCTGATACTCCTACCTCACCCCTGTTTGGGCGGCAGGCCTGCAGATATTGCGTACATTTTTATGCTCTGCAGTTTCGTAAACCAAATCTCGTTAATTTGGGCTTAAATCAGCTAAATTAAATATATTGGGCCGCAATTCTCTTACGAGTGATGCACATATGATAAGAACATCCCGGGTAGCTCTTGCTGCCATATCTCTGCTGATGGTCGCCGGTCTCCTGGTCGCCGGGTGTACGACCACCTCCGCACCCGAGCAGACGACCCTGACTGTCTTTACGGCCGCATCGCTCACAGGAGCCTTCACGGATATCGGCAGAGCCTACGAGGCGCAGAACGAGAACGTCAAGGTCGAGTTTGTATTCGACGGCTCACAGGCGCTCCGCACCCAGATCGAACAGGGGGCGAACGTGGATATCTTTGTCTCTGCGAGCACAAAGCACATGCAGGCCCTCCAGGACGGCGGGTTCATGGTGAACAGCACCGTGACACCGTTCCTTGAGAACAATCTCGCCCTGATCGTCCCGGTCGACAACCCGGCAGGGGTCACGGGTCTTGCCGACCTGAACAAATCTGGTGTAAAACTCGTCATCGGCACAAAGGACGTCCCCTTCGGGGACTACACCCGGCAGATGCTCGATAAACTGGCTGCAGACTCCGCATATGGCCCGGCATACCGGGACGCCGTGATGGCAAACGTTATCTCCGAGGAGACGGCGGTGAGCTCCGTGGTGCCCAAGCTCGCGCTCGGTGAGGCGGACGCGGCGATCGTCTACAAGTCGGACGTCTCCAAGGACGACCTCGAGAAAGTGATGCGGATCGAGATCCCGGCCGTGTACAACGTCAAGGCAACCTATCCGCTCGGTATCCTTGCGGAGTCGCCGAACAAGGCCGAGGCAGAGGCATTCATAGCATTCGTCCGGGGCCCGGACGGCAGCGCCATTCTGACTGAGTATGGATTTGACCCGATCCCTGCCTGAGCGTGAGGCCTTCGCCTCCGGCAGCCGGACGCGGTTTGGGAGGGTGACACTTGCCCTCCTCACTGCCGTCCTCCTTGGGATCTTTCTCCTCTTCATCACGCTGCCGGTAGTCTCGCTCTTCCTGCGCATATCGCCGGAGGCGTTCCTCCGCTCGCTCGGCGAACCGGTGGTGCTCGACGCTCTCGCGCTCTCCCTCATCACCGCGGCGGTGAGCACGGCGATCGTTGTCCTCTTCGGGACGCCGCTTGCCCTGGTGAACGCCCGGCGGGAGTACCGCGGCAGGGAACTGGTCGACACCCTCACTGATCTCCCTATAGTCCTCCCGCCAGCGGTGGCGGGCATTGCGCTGCTGATGGCGTTCGGACGCCGTGGAGTTATCGGGCAGTACCTCGATATCTTCGGCATCCATATCGCCTTCACCACGCTTGCGGTCGTAATTGCTCAGGTCTTTGTCGCCTCGCCGTTTTACATCCGGCAGGCGAAAGCAAGTTTCGAAGCGGTCGACCGCCTCTACGAGGATGCTGCGCGAACCCTCGGAGCATCGCCCGCGACCGTCGCCTTCCGGATCACCATTCCACTCGCGTGGGGCGGGCTCGTCTCCGGGGCAATCCTCTCCTTCGCCCGAGCGCTTGGAGAGTTCGGCGCCACGATCATGTTCGCCGGGAACTTCCAGGGCAGGACCCAGACGATGCCGCTTGCTATCTATACGACCATGCAGGGCGATCTCGACGCCGCAATCAGCCTTGCCATCATCCTCGTGATGATATCGTTTGCGGTGATTGCCGCGGTGAAGATCGCCGCCAGGAGGAGGTACTGATGCTTTCCGTCCACGTCACAAGACACCTCCGGGACTTTACCCTCGACGTCGCGTTCTCAGTCCAACCCGGTGAAACCCTCGTCCTTATCGGCGAGAACGGAGCGGGCAAGTCCACGGTACTGAACCTGATCTCAGGCATCCTCACCCCCAAGAGTGGAAAGATCGTTCTCGGAGACCGGACACTCTACTCGGATGAAGAGCGGATCGATATCCCCGCCGAGAACCGAAATATCGGCCACCTCTTCCAGTCCTACGCCCTCTTCCCGCACATGACCGTCTTTGAGAATGTGGCGTTCGGTCTACGGTGCAGAAAGGTCCCCAAAGCCGAGATAGCCAGAGTCGTAGCGGAGCAGCTCCGCTCGATGAACCTTGCCGATCTTTCGGACGTCAACGTCGCCAGGCTTTCGGGTGGGCAGCGGCAGCGAGTTGCCCTCGCCCGGGCGCTGGTGCTCGATCCCGAACTCCTCCTCCTCGATGAACCGCTCGCCGCCGTCGATATGCGGGCTCAAGGAGCGATGCGGAAAGAACTTCGCGACCGTCTCCGGAACGCCGGCATCCCCTGCATCGCCGTCACTCACAATCTCCGTGATCTTCTCGAACTCGGCGACCGTGTCTGCCTCATCGAGGAGGGAAGGGTGGCGGCCCTGGGAACGCCGGAGGAGGTGCTTTCGATGCGGGATAACGAGTTTATCGCGAGTTTCACCGGATTGGAACAATAATGACTTTATGGCCCGGGCGTCCACTTCAAGTCATAGCCGGAGGCCGCCATGCTCCCGGCTCCTCGGATGATGACCATGAAGATACGCGGATACGCTCTCCTCCTCGCACTGCTCGCGGCGGTCTCTCTTGCGCCCGGCTCGGCTGCAGGGGAGATCTCCATCAATTACTCGTTCAACGAGTCGCACGCGGAGATACACCAGCAGATGCTTGAGCGGAACGCATCCTTCGGCGAGTATTATGAGCAAGTCTGCCCCGAGTACCTGGAGAGCATGCCCCCGGATGTGAGGGCGCATCTCTATAGCACGACGATGGCGCGGTACGGAGATCTCGCTTCCGGCAGGGAGTTTGTGCCGCCCCTGGAGATAGGAAACGTCGCCATCACCACCGCCTCGCCCGTGATCTCGGTCTTCGGAGTGCCAGTTGCCCTCGTCACCCTCGGCCTTGCCGCCCTCGGTATCCTCATCCTGCTCACGGGAGTCTTGCTCGTCCGGGAGCGGCTCCGCGACAGGAACAAGTGAGTGTCACTGTACCCGGCGTGCCGGGCCACGAGCGCAGTAGAGGTACTCCTGGGCGTACCCGGCATACTCCCCGAAATAGCCTTGCGCAAACCGCCGGATCCGATCGTAGTCTGCCGGGGTGCACTTCCTCCCGGCGAGGTCGGGGAGGTAGGTCTCCGCCACGATCCGGTGGATCCAGACGTCGACCGGGAACGCCTCATAGAACCCGAATCCAAAGAGCAGCACACAGTCCGCCGCCTTCGGCCCGACGCCCCGAAGGTGCATCAGGGCCTGCCGCGCCTCCTCGAACGGGAGGGCTGCGACCCGCTCTGCCCAGTTGGGGTTTTTGCTCGCAAAGCAAGCAGCCTCCCGGAGATAGTCCGTTCGGTAGCCGAGTTTACATTCCCATAGGTCCGCACGGGTGCACGGAGCAAGTGCGTCAGGCTCCGGGAACGCGTATGCCGTGCCGAAAGGTCCGTCTATCGGCTCCCCGTAGCGCTCCGCCATGAGGGCGACCCGACGCTTCACTGCGGGGATGTTTGTGTTCGTGGCGCAGATGTATGAGGCCAGGCACTCCCACGGCGGCTGCGTCACAAGCCGGAGGCCGCGGCACTCCTCTATGGCGGCGCTGATTGCAGGATCACGGTCGATTGACGAGAGGATGGAAGGAAGATCCTGATCGAGCCGGAAGTAGTCGCGGATGAACTCCGTATCCGCCCCGAAAAACGTGAGCCGGTTTGCATCCTGCCGTATCCGGATTGCCCGGCCGTCGACGACGCCCTGCCACCACCTGCCTACCTTCTCCCAGCGGAAGGCCTGCCCGCAGGAGAGTGTCAGATCAAGGTCAAACGGCTGGTCGGGCAAGAGATCGATCGTCGTTGTCATGCCCGGGGTGTCCGGCAGGTAAAAAGAGGTTGCTTATTCTGCCTTCTCATTCTTCATCTGCTGGTAGACACAGGACTGAATGTCCTGGCCGAGTCTTCCGATGGCATCCGCCCGGCAGCGCGCGCAGTGGCGCATCTGCTTGATATACGGAGCGCACCGGTCCTGCATCTCCCGCTTCTCTTTTGGTGTTGGCGGCGTGATCCCGGCAAACTTATACTGCGGGATGAGCGGTATGACGTTGAACGTGAACGCCCCCATCTCTCCGACCTTCTTTGCAATCTCGGGGATATGCTCATCGTTGATTCCGGGGATGTAGACGGTGTTAATCTTGACAAACATCTTCTTTGCAACCGCCATCTCGATCCCCTTCAGTTGCTGAGAGAGGAGGAGTTCGGCTGCTTCCCGCCCGTAATACTTCTTTCCCTTGTAATCGACCCAGGAGTAGATCTTCTCGCCGATTGCGGGGTCGATCGCGTTGAGCGTGACCGTAACGTTCCCGACGTCGTATTTGGCGAGTTCCTCGATCGACTCCGGGAGCACAAGACCGTTTGTGCTGATGCACATGATCAGATGTGGGAACTCCTCGTGGACCAGCCGCAGTGTCTCAAACGTCTCGGGGTTTGCGAGCGGCTCGCCCGGCCCTGCGATGCCGATCACTTTTACATACGGGTGTTCCTTGATGACGTTTCTCGTGAGTTCCAGCGCCTCCTCGGGGGAGAGGACTCTGCTTGTTACGCCCGGCCGGCTCTCGTTCACGCAGTCGAAGTCCCGGATACAGTAGTTACACTGGATATTGCACTTCGGAGCGACGGGCAAGTGGCACCGCCCAAAGGCGTGGCATGCCTTGTCGGAGTAACAGGGGTGCTCGCTGATCTTGCGCAGTTGCTCTGGATCGTAGGGGACCTCCCTGCCCTGGACCGTCGCGGTCCGATACGATTCATCGGCCATATTACGTGATCTATCTGTCAGGGGACGTTATATACTGATGGGTATCTGCGGGTTGATGGTGCCTGCACCCTATGGCTTTCGCCCACCCATACAGATGTGCCGATGTTCCCTGATCCAGACCAAGGGTGAGGCGGATCTCGGGCCGGATGAGATTGACCGGGAAGAAACCGAGGTGGCTATGGTGCTCCTGGGTTTACACCATCAGCCGTCGGAAGTTGGCGCGCATGCGGCAAGCTTCCCGCTTGCGGCCCCGAGGGCCGCAACAAAGAGGACTGCCCGCATTGCTGTTTGCCATCCGACCAGGATCATCTCCTGCAGGCTCATCCGTATCCCGTCAAGGGGGGATCAATGCGTTCGCAAGGGTTGGTTGAGCAGACCGCCCTTAACCCTGCTCAAAAATAGAGGCCGATCAGGCCTCCTCACGGTCGAGATCGAGCGAGAGAGTCTCCTTATCGCCCTCTTGTGCCACCTTCTCATGATCCATCCCGAACCGTTCCTCTGCAGCTTTGAGGATCCGGCCGAGCATCTCGGGGTATGATATGCCCGCATATTTTGCCATCTTTGCGAGATGCCCGTCCCAGCACCAGCCGGGATTCGGGTTGACCTCGAGAAGTTTCGGATTGCCGTGTTCGTCAAGACGCCAGTCGAACCGGCAGTAGTCACGGCACTTCAGGCGTTCAAAGAGGGCGATGCAGCACCGCACAATCGCTTTCTCGGTCTCTTCCGGAAGTTCTGCAGGCCGTGAGACGATCATCCCATACGGCGAGTCAGGGAGCCACTTTGCTTCATAGCCGCAGATCCTGGGAAGATCCGGAGGCAGTGCGGAGTAGTCCTCTTCTGTAATAGGCAGTACTGTGCAGCATCCCGGAGGGTTCCCGATGATCCCTACACTGATATCCTTTCCAGTAAGGAACTCCTCGATAAGAAGTGAATGGTCGTATCCCATCTTCGCCCGCAGTGAGTTGATGATGTCGGCGAGCTCTTCAACGGAATGGGCGATGCTCTTTTGGGTGATGCCGTATGAGGAATCTCCTTCGTTCGGCTTGACGATCACCGGGAAATTTATCCCGATATCGTAAGTCCGGTCACCCGGGGTGATGAAGCAGGAGTCCGGCACCGGGATCCTCATCTCTCTTGCGACACCGTGTACAAGCGACTTATCGTAGCAGAACGCAAGCGCTTGCGGCCCGGAGCCCGTATACGGTATACCGAGCATCTCAAGAAGTGCCGGCACATGAAGTTCTTTTCGGGGGTCGTTGTTGAAGCCTTCATCGCAGAGATTGAAGACGTAATCGATCTTCCCTTTCAGTCTCGTGAGATCCTGGAGCATGGTCTCGTGCCGGGAGAGGTACGTGAATCGGTATCCCGGAAGCTCCCGGAGAGCCGCCTTCATCTGGTCGATGGTGTAGAAGTCGTCATCATCGAAGGTGCAGGAGGGTTTCAACGCGTCGGGTCTGGACGGGTCGCCCAGCAGCACCACGACGTTCTTTGCCTTCTTCTGCCCTCTCGTCTTCGTTGACGACCACTCTTTCCTTGTGACCGCGGTGACGATATAGCGGCGCTCCATCATGCCGAGGTCCTGGTTCCGCTGCGATTCCGTGGCGATCTCGTGGAAGGTGATGGAGGAGAATCCTGCCCGTTCCAGGAGCCGCCGGAGCGCGTCGGGGGTGTAAAGGCGCTCGGCATAGAACTGGTCGGCTACGACGCCCTTGTTGACGTCGGTGATCACCTCTCTGGATATCAGGCGCTGGGCATCGAGCGAGAGCGACCGTTCGCGGCAGACGAACATCGTACGGTCGATCCACTCCCATGACCTCGGCTGGAAATGCTCTTTTAAGTACTCGCCGTCGGCCACATCCAGAAGCACTCGCCCCCATGGTTTGAGGATGCGCCGCAACTCAGTAAGAATCCGCAGGTCTTCCTCGACAGAGTCCAGGTAACCAAAACTGTTCCCGAGAACAAGGACGACGTCGTAGGTGTCGGTGCGATACGGCAGCCGGCGCGCATCTCCCTCACGGAATCTGACAGAGAGCCCCTCCTTCTTTGCAGTCGACCGGGCCCGCTGGATCAGGTAGTGCGATTGGTCGAGACCTTCGGCGTTATAGCCCCTGCGCGCGAGTTCGAGCGTGTGTCTTCCCTGGCCGCAACAGAGGTCGAGGATCTTCTGATCCGGCTCCAGATGCAGGATCTCTATTATTCTATCAATCTCGCTGCTGGTGATCCGCTGGTCGTCAACGACGTCGCCATCGGTCTTTAAGTAGAGATGGTTGAAGATACCCTTCCACCAGTCGGGTTTCACGTGCTCTTCAAGATTCGGGACAGGACCAATTGTCCGTCTGTGGTTATTCTTCTGTCTACTATCCGGGGGTTCGTCCGTGTGAATATCGTCTGTCATGCTGGGCCACTCACCCTGTTCCCATAATCTGGGAGGAAATAGCAATTCGTTCGGTTGTAAAAGAGAAATGGTTTAACGTGTGCCATATCTGGATGATCATTCGGTAGGATAGTATCGATAAAAGGGTTATGCCGCAACTTTCTCCATCCGTGGAAATGCCCGAACTACGCTGTTCTTTCATTCTACAGATGTCCCCCACGCGCCGGGGCCGCGGATACTGCATGGATGGGTGCACCGAAGTTGCAGATCGTTGTTGGGTTTTATGAGACGCACTTATATATGCAGGCAGGTAGTCTGTATGTGTGCAGATTATCTGCATGGTTGAATTATATGGATGAAAGATTTTCTGGCAGGGGCCCCCGTTCATACCAGGACCGCCCCCGCGAGTTCCACAA
>NZ_LFRO01000064.1:16576-30016 GCF_001512385.1 Methanoculleus sp. DTU007
TCCGACTGCGGCAAGGAGTGCGAAGTTCCTTTCAAGCCGACGGAGGGTCGGCCTGTCTACTGTCGCGACTGCCTTCCAAAGTACAGGAAACCCCGATTTTAATCCCTTTTTTTCAGCTGACGTTGTTCTGCGGTTGTGCAGACGCGCTCCGTGAATCCTTCTAACGTGAGAGAGTTAGACGATCAGCCTCCTTCGCATCAGCCTGATAGCGAGAAGAAAGAAGAGCAGCGTCGCCACGGCAATCCAGGCGAGACTGAAGAGGTTGATCGGCGAGAATGCAGCGAGGGTGATCGCCCGGTTGACGCTGACGATATGCGTGAGCGGGAGGGCGGCAAGGGCGAAGTACTGGACCGGCTGCGGCAGGAGGTCGAGGGGAAAGAATGTCCCTGAGAAGAGAAACATCGGGGTGATGAAGAGGAATGACGGATAATTCAACGCATCGATGCTCGGCGTGATCGCCGTAAAACACATCGCTATCGCCGCAAAGAGAAGACCGGCAAGGAACGCGAAGGGAATGAGGAGCAAGGATGAGGGCATGGCCACGACATCGAAGATGACGAGCACCGGGAGCATCAGCGCCGCATAGATCATCCCCCTGGTCGCGCCCCAGAGCATCTCCCCGGCGATCACCTCATCGATGCTGACGGGTGTTGCGATGATGGCGTCAAACGTCTTCTGGTAGTACATCCGGACATATGACGAGTAGGTGCACTCAAAGAAGGCCGAATACATCACCGATATCGAGACGAGGGCCGGTGCGATGAAGACCGGGTACGGTATGCCGTCCACAGCCTCTATGTAGGTCCCAAGCCCAAACCCAAGTGCCAGGAGGTAGAGCACCGGCTCGACGAAGGGTGGGATGAAGTTCACCCGGTAGGTTCGAAGAAACGCATCCCAGTTTCTCCGCCAGACGCTCCATACCCTGCTGCTGATCTCGACCATCGTCTCTTCACTCCCGCAGGCTCCGGCCGGTCAGCCGCAGAAAGACATCCTCGAGAGTTGCGGGGCGGACCGTCACCGCCGCTTTGTGCCGGCAGACCTCGAGCAGGTCGCGTGCAATCTCATGGGGGTTATCCGTGAAGACCTGGACCACATCCCCGGCAAGGTCGTAGTCCACGCCGAGCTCGTCCAGGCGAGCGACTGCCGTCTCCACCCGCTTGACCTCGACGACGTCGCTTCCGGCATGTTCCCGGATGAGGTCCGCCGGCGCCCCCTCAACGAGGATCTTCCCGTGATCCATGATCACAAGCCGGTCGCAGAGGCGTTCTGCTTCGTCAAGGTAATGTGTGGTGAGGACGAGGGTGTTACCTTTCGCCTGCAGGTTCCGGAGTTTCTCCCAGATCAGGTGCCGTGCCTGCGGGTCGAGCCCGATGGTGGGCTCATCGAGTATGAGCAGTCTTGGTTCGTTGATGAGTGCTCGGGCGATGATCAGCCGGCGTTTCATCCCGCCGGAGAGTTTCTCGATCAGGACATCCCGTTTCTCCTCCAGTTGCATAAACGCAAGGAGTTCTTCGGCTCGCCGCTCCGCCTCATGCTTGGGGATACCAAAATAGCGTGCATAGACCAGCAAATTCTGGTAGGTTGAGAAATCCGGATCGAGGTTGGTCTCCTGAGGCACCACGCCGAGGCGGCTCTTGATCTCCTGCTGGTGAGTATCCACGTCCATGCCAAAGACCTCGAGCGTTCCGCCGGTCTTAGGGGAGATGCACTGGATCATCTTCATGGTCGTCGTCTTTCCTGCCCCGTTGGGGCCGAGAAACCCAAAGACTTCTCCCTCCCTGACACGAAAGGAGATACGGTCGACCGCAACAAGGTCTTCAAACCGCTTCTCGAGGTCCTGCGCTACGATGATGTCGCCGATTCTCTCTGCCTCCTGATACGCTGTGGGGTCGTGCAAGTACAACACTCTTTCGCTTAATGGCCCTGCTCCCGGGTTGGTGCGGGACCTACTTTCCGCGCAGGCGGTTGGTGTTCTTGATCCCTGGGCGATTTTGCCGGGATCTCAATCCGCCTGGCTGAGCCTTGCGCATCCCTTTTACACAAACAAAACCCACCACTGTACTTCGTACGCAGTTACAGCGATACCATGACGGATAATGTTGCAGAGATGGGCTGGGCTATCTACCCTTCCGATTCCGTGTATATCAGCTCGTCGAGCGGTCGTGGACGGGGCGTCTTCGCCCGCAGGAGGATTGATGCCGGTGAGCTGATCGAGGTCTGCCCGGTGATCGTGCTTGGTGGAGCAGATGATCAGAAACTCCTTGACCAAACGCGCCTCTTTGACTACTACTTTGCCTGGGGGAAAGACCCGGAACTTGCCGCCGTGGCGCTGGGTTATGGGTCTCTCTACAATCACTCCTACCATGCAAATGCAGATCATATCTGCGACGTTCCCCGGGGGGAGATCCGCATCTATGCACATCGGACCATAGAGAAAGACGAGGAGATCACCATCAACTATGGCGGCCGGCCGGACTGCCCTGACCCGGTCTGGTTCGACGTCGTGGGAGAGGATGGGTAACTCCTCTCCTGCTAAGCCTCTTTTCGCCCCGTAATCCTCTATCAGGCACTGAAAGCGCGATCTCCTGTAGGCCTTGGGCATGCTCATTCGGTTTCTACCCGGACATCACCCAGGTTGCCTGCGATATCTCTCCCGACATCGGATGGTGGCGATCGGTCTTGATGGAGACGCGAGCTCAATGGTATCCGGCGCTGGCGGTTGGATGCGGTGTGCCAACCCCTCCGGGCCGCTCCAGTGTCTGCGTCTAAATCTCCAGTGGAAATTGTGGGGTTTGCGATAATCTCTCTAAATTTTTGAGATCCTCTCCTCACTCCATACCGGCAGCCAACTCTCCTAACCTCTCTGCTGACCGTATGGACCGCTCAGAAATGGTCTTTGTTTCGGACCATCTCCAGGGATTCGTGGGCAATTTGGGACTCTCTCAAAAAGCCTCTGGAGTGTGGGGCTATGAGTGCGAAAGGTATGGTTTGAAAGCTCCACGCAGTGCCTGGATGAGCCGTGTTGGTCGGTATCATACCTACCCTATCTGCGGATAATCAGTTGCACCTGCTTGGTCTGGACGATCCCCTCCCCGGTTGCTCTCACCGTGGCGTCCACTGTCGTTGTGGAGACGAAAGGCGGGAGATCAGGGGTTATGACCATATATGTGACCGGCGGGTAGGGTGGGGAGACCGTGCCGAGGTCCCTGGTATCGCGGTACGCGCCGTCGAGAGCCGTAGCAGAGACCTCAATCCTGACGGGTGCGGCGAAGCCGTTCTCGGGGTGCACCGTGAGCGTGAAGTTGACCGGATCTCCGGGCCGGGCTGTGACGGTTGTGGGCGTCACGCTGATGGAGAATGTACGGGGGGCCGTTGTTGGTTCCGATGCCTCTGTCGCGACCGGTATCCCTGATGTTGGGGTCGGAGACGGGCCGGTCAGCCCTGGAGAGGGAGGTGCGCCCCCGTCTTGGAGGGTAATGTAGACGATGACGGCACCGGTGAGTATGATACAGATGATGACCGCGATCAGAAGAGATGAGACCTCTCGCATCATGGCTCCGGCACCTCAACGTCCCGGGGTATGGGCATAGCGGCTGCCGGTCTATTTATGTGTTGCCGCCTTGCGTGGAAAAAGGTGGGATTTTCTCAATCGGTGGCAACCATGACCTCGGTCGACTTGACCATGGCATAGATTGTGACCTACACCCCGGGCTAGGGGCTGTCACACTTCCCTGAAGACCGCATGGTGGATCAAAAACGATCGAGATGACCCTGCCGCTGCAGGGCCATACTGGAATGGGCCTGCCCGGATTCGAACCGGGGATCTTCGCCGTGTAAGGGCGACGTCATGACCAGCTAGACCACAAGCCCGTGGATGCTCTATAGTGTTTCGCATCGTAAGGGATAAACGTTGTTGCCCTGTCAGGGGTTTCATCGCGCTTTCGCGGTGTTCAGGGGGTATGGATAACTCTGAAGCAGGTGCTATCTTGGGCGGGATGAGATCTCCCGCGTCAAAAAAATGGTTAGATGAATCCGAAGGACTTCAGCGTCACTTCGGGATTGACGGCTCCCACGTGGTAGACAACACCCTCGGAGAGCTCGTTGATGACGACCTCGGCCGGAGAGAAGAGCGAGGTGTCGATCTGGTAGAAATCAAAGTTGGCTTCCTTGAAGATATCGTAGAACGGTTTTCCGTACCCCTTGGATTTGTTGCTTGGGATCTTCTCAAGGTAGTCCTTGATCTCTGGGGCGTTCATCGTCAGCATGATGCTGCCATGGTAGATCGTTGCGTCGTTGGTGCTCCCCATCGCCTTCGTGCCGTCCTTCTTGACGGGGGCAATCGGGGCGTGGCCGATACCGGCGGTGATCTTCTTCGTGTCGAAGCCGAGTTCGTTTAACTTGTAGACTGCTGTCTCGACGCAGCGCCCGGCGACCTGAACCGAGCCGACAATCGATGCCGTGGGGGCGACGACCGCGCAGGTGTTTGCCACATCCACATTGCATGCCTCGGCGATCTTCTCCATCACACCGGCGTTCGGGAGGTGGTCGCTCTCAAGACAGATGACCGCGTAGTCGAACTCGTCTTCGTAGTCGATGACCTCGTAGGTATGCTTGGGCTTGAGCGAGAGCGCCCGTGCAGGGCCGCTGCCCATGGCAAAGTACTTGTTGACGTTGATCGTCCAGCCCGCCTTCTGGGCGCCAAGGCATGCAATGGCCGGAAAGTCTGTGCTGACCTCGATGAACGGGATTGGGACGTCTTTGATCCGGCCCATTGTGATGTTAACATCACCGAGTCCACCCAAACAGATCTCGGTGAATTGCTTTCCGGCCCGGTATCCGCCGGGAGTACTGACGCCGCAGTCTATAATGCGTGCGCCGTTGTCGAGCTCATGGGGGACGGCATGGAATTCCTCGGCATATTCGAAGAGTTCCTCAAAAATATCCAGTGCCAGTTCATTCACGCTGAGCATGTGGAAAACCTCATCAGAGTACAAGCGGTGGCAGAACAGATAAGGGTTATCAATCGGTTGCGGATAGCGGGATATATCACCCGCCTCCGAGGCAGTCGAAGGTGGGTTATGAAAGGCTTATGACGCTGCTGTCTGCTCCAATCCCAGTTGCTCCAGCACACGCTTGGGATCATAGCGGAGGCTGATCAACCGGGTCCGCCCCCGACCCTGGCGATAATGGAGGTTTAAGAGGCGCATTGCGTCGAATTTCCTGACCATCTCGTAGTATTTGGTGTAACTGACGCCAACTTTCTCTTTGACGAAACGGTAGACATCACCGGCGTTCATCTCCTGATCACGGATCGACATCTCGGCAATTCTGCCGAGCACCTTCTTCTCTTCCGCTTTAAGCGCCCGGATCGAGTAGGCCAGATGCAGGTACCGCGAGACCTCATACGCCTTGCAGATATCCTCCCGCTCGATTGAGCGACGGGCCGCTTTCTCGGCGTTCAGGGTCGCCCGCTTCAAAAGGTCGATGCCGACCCGGAGGTCGCCGCTCTTCATGGTCTGCTCAACCACGAGGTCCAGCATCTCGCGCCGGAGAACATTCGGGTAGAGCCCCTGTATGACCCGCTCTTCGAGGATGGCACGGATCTCCCCCTCCGAGTAGGGGGGGAAGTATATCTCGGTGGGACGGAAGACCGACGCCACCCGGGCATCCACCTCGCTCTGCAGGCTGACGGACATATCGCTGACGATGGCGATAACACCGATCCGAACCCCCGGATAGGTCTCATGAGAGCGGAGCAGGGGATAAAGAACCTGGTTGATCTCGTTTTCATGGAGGAGATAGTTTGCATCATCGAGCGCTACAAGGAGCACCTGCTCCTCCCGCTGAAGGTGTCGGGCTATGGCGTCAAAGACCTGTTTGAAGGATGTGCCGGATGCTGGAGGCAGGTGGCCGGTTATCCGTCGGTAGATCTGAGAGAAGATGGCAAACTTGGTGTTGTCGATCTGGCAGTTGATGTAGACCGGGACCAGTTTCTTTGTCGCCTCTTCGATCTCGGCAAAGATCTTCTTTACGCTTGTCGTCTTCCCGGTTCCCGGGAGGCCCCGGCAGATGGTGTTCTGAGGTCGGACGCCCCGCAGGCCCGGCCGTATCTGGAAGGCGAGCTCCTGCATTTGAGCATCGCGATGGTTAAACTGCTCAGGGACGTAATCGATCTCGAAGACTTCGGGGTCCCGAAAGAGCGTCTCATCCCACATGAGCAGGTTCCTCTTCATCATACAATCCTCGGATATTGTAGTATTTATAACCTCCAGGTTGTGATATCCTCATTGCGCAATCAAAAATGGGTTTAGGGCTGTTCCATGCATTTCTTGCAGAGCGTCTTGCTCATGAAAAGTTGGGAGAGCTTTGCCTGGGATTTCGTCACTTCTGCCCCGCATAATTCGCAGACGTCACCTGCCGGTGCAGCTGCCGGCTTACCTTCCGTTTGCTCCGGTTTTTCTGGAGCTTGTTTCTGGTCGGGCTCTGGTTTTTGAGCAATCGGGGCCTTCTCCTCTGAGGTTTCGGGCGGTTTTGGAATATTCGCAGGTTGCGGCTGCTCCGGGGCCGGCGGAATAGCCGTCTCAATGACCTCCACCGGGGGACAGGAACTCTCCTTTTGCTGTTGCGCCGGCTCACCCTTCACCATCGTCGGTGCTGTCGGGATGGCAGGTTCTACCTCTGCGGCCGCTTTCGTCTGCTCTGCGGGTTTTGCTACCAGGACACGCCTGCGGTATGCATCCACCCGTTCGGCGGTTGCCGGATCGCCACGCCCGAGCCGGGCAAGTATCCCGTCAAGGAACGCGATAAGGTCGTCCACATCCTCGTGAGTCTCTACATCTCCTTCGACCTCGAGGCGGAGGTTTTCATAATTCTCGAGGTTGACGGTGATCCCGATGGTGACTTCCTTCTTTCCTGACATATATTCTAATAAATATTGTATTCCAATATATACAATTCCACCGGCGCCCTGTATCGGCCTGCCATTCGGTCTCTCCGGTCCTCGATCTTTGCTCCTGCAGAGGAATCGATCTTCGTAGTTGATCATCTATTCTGTAGAATTAAGAACCCTCCAAAGTGTTCACATAATTCTGATCCCGGCCGTCAGGTGAGCACACGGGACCAATGGAGATTTCTGTAGAACTGAGCGAAAACCAGGTTCGTGGTTGATGTAATGGCCGATTTGTCTGCCCATTGATTTTTATATCCCTATTGCTATACTGGGTGGAGCCCGGTGGCTATGCCCGGTAATCCATACGTTATCCAGGGAGCACAATGATCACCTATCTGCATGCCTGGCTGGCAGAACCAGCCCGGATACACGCCGCTGGCAAATGCCGATCAATCTCCCTCCTTATCGGTATAACTCTCAGTCTCCTGCTTGTCCAGGGTGCTGTTGCCGTACCCACAATACTGTATGTTGCGGCAAGCGACGGCAACCCCGCATCAAAGGCGCAGGCCAACTACACCTGTGACGGCTTCGATGACCAGGTGGAAATTCAGATGGCGCTTTCCGCCCTTCCGGACGGCGGTAAGGTTGTCCTTTCAGATGGCACGTTCAACTGCTCAGGAAGCATTGCCCCGACGGCAGGAACGACGCTTTCCGGCCAGGGACCGGATGCCACAATCATATTGTTTAGCCAGAACGGGAGGCTCAATCTCTCACAGGTGCGTGTTACCTTGGATGGTTTTCGCATCGAAGGGACCGGCTATAAAAATCTGAGCACAGAAACGACTCTTGATCTCAGCCAGTGGCTTGGCGTGCTTACTATCTATGCAAGTCACGCTCGTATCTATAATGTCACCGGTACGGCTGACTCAAGTATACAGGCGGTCTTCCTCCTGCTCCACGACCCGAATGTCTACGCTCCTCCTCTCGAGGATATCGAGTTCGTAAACTGCAGGGCCGTGGATCCCGAGACCTACGGGTTCCTTCATAACGCCTGGGGAACGGAGAATACGACGATCCGCGATGTCCGTTACGAAAGCTGCCAGGCAATCAACTGCGGTAGAAACGGGGCGTTTAATCCTTGGGTGACCGGCTTTGACTTTGCAGAGTTAAACAACATCGAAGGTCTTTGGGTGAGCAACTGTTCTGCTGAGGGAAGTCTGGAGTCCGGATTCCATTTTGAGTGGGACCCGGTGAAGCGGGACTGTGTCCTCATCAACTGCTCAAGTCGGAATAACGGAAATAAGCCCTGTCCCGAGACGTATCGTATCGGCGACCCGAGCATCTTTGGATCCGGCTTCTACCTCCCTGGAGGTCAGGTCTCTCTGATAAACTGTCATGCCGAAGGTAACAGTATGTTCGGTTACTTTATCGTCAACCCAAACGGTATGCTCCTCTACAACTGTACCGAGAGCAGCACCGGGCGCACCCGGATTGCAGACCTCCCTGTAGCACCCATATCGTACTGTATCCTCCAGTCGATGCCCATTTCCGAGAACCCATCCCTTGTCATGGAGCACTGCAAGAGCGCTGACTCCGGTGGCTGGGGTATCTTCGTCTGCGGTACGGAGAATGCCCTTATCCGGAACTTCACCATGACGAATCCGGCAGGTGTCGACGGCATCGGGTCGATCCTGGGATGCCCCTCCGGAACCCTCCTGGTGAACTCAACGATCGATGCGGGTGTCTCTAACTCAACTATCGATCTCTCCGCGTCGGGAGGAGGACTGGAGACGTTGCTGTACATAGCGAACAATAGAAATGTCACATACTCCGGGAGGATTGTCTCTGATGCCGCACACCCTGTTCTGGCTGAGGACGATGGGGCTTTGGGTGTGGATCTCTCAAGGCTTGAGGTGTTACCGGCGAACAGTACCGAATAGATGCGTAGACTATTCCAGGTGCTCCTGTTCCGCAAGCGCCGCAGACCATAGTGAAGGATACCTCCTGGTCCAGAGATGCCGCTGTTCCTCACTATCGCTATCGAGTCGCCTTTATTGGTGAGGATGTGCCGGGCGACCGCTCCTCCCCACTGAAGTGGCTGCCCTTCTGCCTGTTTCCTTTCTAAAACCTTAAATGGTACTTGGCTATCATAGGGTATACGTCAGGCAGAAGACGCCGGGACTTCTCTTGGTCCCGCGATTAGACGGCCATGGCGCCCTGACGACGCTGAACGAGTAATGGGTAGGTCATAGTTCCATGCCAACGAGACTGCATCTGGGAGCCAAAGAGAAGCGCATTCTCATTGCCATCGCGTTCCTGGTGGCTGTAATCGGTGCTGTTGTGCTGTTTATGCACTTCTTTCCGCCGGTCCCAAAACCCCCCCCTCTCCCTCCCTCACCGATCACACCGATCCCCACAACACCGGTGGTGCCCCCGGAGGTCCCCGGGCCGACGGTCGTTGTCGCGGCAAGAGATAGCAGCCCTGCCTCAAAGGCCCGGGCTGATATCCACTGTGATGGGACCGATGATCACCTCGATATCCAGAGGGCGTTCGAGCGTCTGCCATCGTCGGGCGGCACGGTCGCCCTGACCGAAGGTACGTTTAATTGCGCCGGGAGTATCTACCCGCGTGCGGACTCCATGCTCCGTGGGGAAGGTCCTGATGCGACGTTCCTTGAGTTTACCAAAAATGGACGGCTTCTCGTCTCCAATGAATCAGTCACTCTCTGTAACTTCCACATACGGGGCACCGGTTATTCAGGAACCGGGAAAGAACCCTGGCTGGGTGTGCTCACCATTTACGCGAGCCACGCAAAGATCCTTGGTATCGAGGGGACAGCTGATGCGAGCACCCAGGCGGTCTTCCTCCTGCTCCACGACCCAGATATCTATGCGCCGACCCTTGAGGATGTTGAGTTCATCAACTGCAGGGCTGTAGACACCGGAACCTACGGGTTCCTCCACAACGCCTGGGGCTCAACGAACAAGGTGATCCGAAACGTCCGCTACGAGAACTGCGAGGCTATCAACTGCGGCAAGTTCGGGCAATTCAACCCCTGGGTGACCGGATTCAACTTTGCAGAGTTAAACGATATCGAGGGTCTTCGCGTAACAAACTGCCTTGCGGAGGGGACCCTGGAGTCCGGATTCCACTTTGAATGGGAGCCCCAAAAACGCGATTGCATCCTTGAGAACTGTATCAGCAAGAATAACGGGCAAAAAGCCTACCCGATGAAACCCTACCGGGAGGACGACATGTCAACCCACTACTTCGGGTGCGGGTTCTACGCTCCCCGTGGTGATATCACCTTCATCAACTGTTACTCCGAGGGGAACAGTCGGTATGGGTTCTACGCAACGAACGGCGGTAAACTCTACAATTGCATCGATCGAAATGTCGGTGCTGGAAAGACTGACTATCGGATCGTCCAGCCTGCATCGTTTTACGCCGCCCCAACCCAGTCAATAGCCCCGTCCCTGGTGCTTGAGAACTGTTCGAGTATCGACTCAAACGGCTATGGCCTCCAGATTGACCTTGCAAGTGATGTCTGGATTAGCGGTTTTCACCTTATAAACCCCGCCGGAATCGACGGAAAGGCAACTAATCTTGGGGGCTCCTACGGGGGACCGCTGGCGAATTCGGTGATTAATATCTATGCGTCGGGAGACCGGGCTGAGACGTTGATCTGGGCCAGAAATAATGAAAATGTCGAATATTCTGGCCAGATCATCTCAAATGCCCCAAAGCCTTTTGTGATTGAGGGTGATCGTACCCGGGCAGTTCGAATTAAAGATATGGAGATTGTCTCCGCAAGTCTCGCGCCTTACTCGAATGGCGTTATCCTCTCGAATTCGGTGCCTGCCGGTGCGGTGACCTTTGAGAATGTGGCGGTCACCTCGAGGACGCAATAGACTGTGCGGTATTGTTTTGGGGCGTCGAGCCCCAAGAGAACTACTTTTTTCTTGTCTGACGGACCCCTCCTGTTCCGGGCGGCCTCTCCCTCGCCATGATGCGGCAGGGATGACGGATTGCCGGATCGTTTGACCGGACGACCTCTTTGAATTCTTGAGCATATTGAGTTATCCGGTCAATTACTCCAAATCCGTCTGAATTTCCGTATGTTTGTAGAACGTGACCTGTCTGGACGCACACTATAAGGTATGTGCGCAAATTTTTGTTACTATATTTAGTATTTTTCATTTTATGTTGATGATGGCTGACATATGAAAAAAGTTGATTTAAAGAAATTTATCAGTTTTTTTAAATTTTAGTGTGATTGTGTTTGTTTGTTTAATTTAAAAAACATTTTAAATCAGGTTTGTCAGATAATGCTGTATCTCCCGAGAGGTGAGATAATGCGAGACAAACGGACAACCAAGTTGCTAATCGCAGCTCTCCTGATCGTCGGGCTCGTCCCGATTGTCGGAGCGCTCGAGACGACCCCCACAGTCATTGTCGCGGCAAGCGACAGCAGTGCGGCTGATAAAGCCGCGGCTGACTATGTCTGTGATGGGGTCAACGATCATGTGGAGATTCAGGCAGCACTGAATGCCCTGCCATCATCCGGTGGTGTTGTCCTTCTCTCCAGTGGAACGTACAAGTGTCCCGGGATCATCTCCCCCCCAGCAAGGGCAACGCTCGCTGGGGAGGGGCCGGATGCGACGTTCCTTGAGTTCACCCGTGATGGGCGCATCAACATCGACCGTGAGTACGTTACTGTGGACGGGTTCCACATCAAGGGGACCGGCCACACCGCCAACGCCAAATGGCTCGGTGTGATGACCGTCCGGGCAAGCCACGCAAAGATCCACAACATTACAGGAACTGCGGATGCAAGCATCCAGTCGGTCTTCATCCTGATCCACGATCCAACCGTCTATGCGCCGACCCTTGAGGATGTCGAGTTCGTCAACTGCAAGGCTGTGGACACCGGGACCTACGGGTTCCTCCACAACGCCTGGGGCTCGACGAACAAGGTGATCAAGAACGTCCGCTATGACAACTGCTCCGCGATCAACTGCGGTAAGTACGGGCAGTTCAATCCCTGGATCACCGGGTTCGACTTTGCCGAACTCAATGACATGGACGGTCTCCGCGTGACGAACTGTCTTGCGGAAGGGACCTTGGAGTCCGGGTTCCACTTCGAGTTCGATCCCAAGGTGACGAACGCGGTCCTTGAGAACTGCGTGAGCCGAAACAACGGGCAGAAGCCTTTCCCAACGCGGGCCTACAATCCAAACGACATGTCGACCCACTACTTCGGGTGCGGCTACTACGCTCCGAACGCTGATGTGACGTTCATCAACTGTACGGCGGAAGGCAACTCCATGAACGGGTTCTATACGACCAACGGCGGCAAACTCTACAACTGTGTCGAGAAGGACACCGGTATCGGTAGGACTGACTTCTCCTATCGAGTGCCGGCCGGCTACTACAGTGTCCCGTCCCGTTCGCTTAACCCCTCCACGGTGATGGAGAATTGCACGAGCATCAACACGAACGGCTACGGCCTTCAGGTTGACCTTGCAAACAACATCAAGATCCGGAATTTCCACCTGATCGACCCGATCGGGTACAAAGGTAAGGGTTCGAGCCTCGGGGGCACCAACGGCCAGTTCGACAATGCCGAGGTGAGCATCTACGCCTCGGGTGATCGGGTTGAGACGCTGGTCTGGGCCAAAGAGAACATAAACACTGTCTTCTCTGGCCAGATTGTCTCCAACTCCTCAAAGCCGTTCGTGATCGAAGGTTACAGAACCAAGAATGTCCGTGTTAAGGACATGGAGATTGTCTCCAGTACGCTCCCTGCGACCTCCTCCGGTGTGACAATTGCAAACACGGTCCCGGCCGGTCAGGTGACTCTTCAGAACGTGAAGGTGACACGCACCGGTTCACCGGTACCGACACCGACAATCACACCGACAACCCCGGTTCCCACCGCTACACCGGCTCCCTCCGGGAAACCGGACCTTGTGGTGACCGACATCTCCTGGAAGCCGGCCAACCCGGCTGCCGGGGATGCGGTGACCCTCCAGGCCACCATCAAGAACCAGGGTAGCGCCCCGACACCCGCGGGCGTAAAGCACGGCGTCCTCTTCACGTTTGATGACGGCGCTGCCGGTCCAGGGGTATGGTCCGATACCCACACGGAGTCTATTGCTCCGGGCTCATGGGTTACAGTGACCGCAAACGGCGGCTCAGCCGGTGCGCTCTGGAAAGCCCTCGAGGGTACCCATACCGTGAAGGCCACCGTAGATGACGTCAACCGGATCGCCGAGAGCAATGAGAACAACAACAGTAAGACTGAGCAGATTGTAGTCAAAGGTGCGGCGTCGAAGCCCACCCCGACCCCCACCACCACGCCGGCTCCCGCCGGGAAGCCGGACCTTGTGGTGACCAACATCTCCTGGAAGCCAGCCAATCCGGCCGCCGGGGATGCGGTGACCCTCCAGGCCACCATCAAGAACCAGGGTAGCGCCCCGACACCTGCGGGCGTAAAGCACGGCGTCCTCTTCACGTTTGATGACGGCGCCGCCGGTCCCGGTGTCTG
>NZ_LFRO01000042.1:0-4404 GCF_001512385.1 Methanoculleus sp. DTU007
CCAATCATGTCGGCCTTTCACGCCGACGACTGGGGTTCAAATCCCCATAGCAGCATTCTGTTCTGGGTTGACACGCTTTCTGAGTGCCACTGCCCCTTTGAATACATTATATGCGCTAGCAGAGTTTCATCGGATATTTACGTACTTCCATTTTCCAGCAGAATACAAGAGATTATGAACAGCAGAATGACAATATTTGCAGAGCACAATTAAATTTTCGGGTTCTGCATCGCCGCTTGGAATGATGTTATGTATCTGCAATTTTCCCTCATATGCTGATGAGCCGTATGTGTACGGATTTCTTGAACCATACTCACCCATTCTACCGCAGATCTGGCATTTCATTTCATCTCTTTTTGAGATTTCTTCTCGCATCTTCTTTGAGGGTAACTTTCTCTTCGCCTTTTGGTCAAGATTATCAGGCACATCTCTAACTAACTTTAGCAGCAACTCATAATTCATCCTCTCACCTTCTAGATGGGTTATACCAGGATCTAATTTAGATCCTGTTGTATTTTGGCCTTCTTCCTCCGTGAGAACGTTTGTAGCGCTCGATGCTTGCCCGTTCCTCTTTTAACGCTCGTGAACGTGATCTTTTGGGACCACAGAGCATATGTGTAAACTTTTTTCCACTCCGAACATGATCTTCAAATCGTGAGTCCGGATTTTTCGTAATGCCTTGATAGACGATCTTTTTGCCTTCCTTTAACTGATAGCAATGTGTATCACGATTGGCACGACACCTCATCTCCGATCACACCTTGGAGAGGTCTCAATCGTCTATGAATAAATATTTACCCAGCGCGGTGTGAAAATAATGCCCCACTTTCAGCGATGGAACACAGAGAGAAGGTGAGGAGTGAACTTTACTCACTGAACTCATTCTCAGAATGTGAATTCAACGTTATCACAGATCCACTGGAACCATCGTTTAACAGTCGAAGCCCTTCTGCGTAGCGTGTCCCCGGATAGCGTAGTGTTCGCCTCAATAACATCTGCAATGTGAGCGAGGCTCAATCTTTCAAGGTTACAATTTAATTGGATAAGATCATGGAGTAATGTATTGAAGGTAGGCTTCGCTAGAATCTGCTTGAGTAATAATAAATTCCTCTGATTCCGGTTGTTGTACCGCCGTAATGTTTCACCAAGGGGAGTGAGTTCAAACGTGTTTCCTCTATCATCGTCACGCTTCAAAAACCCAAGATAAATGGCAGCATTGGCATAATAATCCCCCTGCCTTTCGTCGAAGTCAAAGAAAGTGGCAATTGATTCCTTTGTATTGAGAGTATCCCCTTCAAAGTTGGTCACGAGATCTATGACTTTATCGAGATCGTTTGCCTGAGGATAAGGAACACCTTGAGGCTCTTCGCTAGCGACCGGGACCGTTTTGACAAACTCGCTGAGATTAATGATCTGCTTGACAGGCTCGTTAACCACAAACCCCTGAGATCGGACAACTTCTAACTCTCCAAATTTATCCCCAAACCTAAATTCAGTCAGATAGAAGACCCCATTGGTATATATAAAGAATATTGGAATAACTTCTTTATCCGTCCGGATGGACCAGTCTCGATATGGATAGTAGAGCTGCCGGATATGGAAATCATCCCGCTTCCCAATTTTGGCCTCCAGGACATATATCTTATCCTGACTCTCAAAGCCGGCATCCACCTCAATTTGAACCCCTGATACATCGACACGATGATCACAACCGGGGAGACGGAAGTCAAACTTGGTGGAACGTAATCTTCCACGGATTGTCAGAAACAGATCGGACTCATTGGTAAACGTCTTCAACAGGGATACAAGATAAGCGTAATCAATTGCTTGCGATTCGCTAGATATCGAACTTAACTGAAGCGTCTTGAAATTCTGAATTTCAGCCCTAGGGACGTATTCTGTGATTAGGGTGCTATCCAGCGACGCGCCATATGAATAGTAACTCTGCTGGGTGTCGTCCTTGAAGATAATGTACCTGCCATTATCGACAGGGAAAATAGAGAGATTATGCTTTTTAAAAATCGTAGGCCGTGAACTCTGGGTATCTTGCTTTGCCATCAGGCGGGGTTCACGATGACTGCCACTGTTCTCTTTAAGTTCATCGGCTGTAACGTAGACAAACCCATTACTATTGATTCTTTCCAGAAGATTGAGATTATTAAAGACGTTTTGCCATGCCTCGTCGTTTTTTCCCATCAAAACACCGGAAGATCGTTTCTTCCAGTTTTGTAATTGGTTATTATCAATTCATTGATTTCGCCCCGCCGCTCACCGTTACAATTAATTGCGCGACGAGCCGAAACCCGATCGATATGATAGTCTGAATAAAGGTCTTCGAAGAAATGATCGGCTGGATCTTCATTTTTAGGATCCGAGTTGCTCAGCATCAACTTCGCTCCTTTTGAATCTAGGGTATGGAAGAACTCAGCAAGGCGCCTCTGGTCATCATCTCCGAAACCATCCTTGGAGTAGGAGGTGAAACTCGAAGTCTGGTTCAGAGGCCTGTATGGTGGATCAAAGTAGACGAACGTGCTCCCATCGACATACTGAGCGCATGTCGAGAAGTCACCGAGATGTATGCTCGTATTTTCAAGGAGAACCGAATCACTTTGGAGCACTTCTTTATGCAGTATTTTGGGGTTTTTGTACCGACCGAAAGGCACGTTGAACTCGCCTTTCGAATTGACCCGGAATAACCCGTTGAAGCAAGTTTTATTGAGGAATATGAGATCTGCTGCCCTCTGAACCCACGCTTTACTGTATTTCTGCCACTGAATTGAGGTCTTAAATTCGTTGAATCTGTTACGGATTTCGTAAAACAACTCTTGCCTCTTCTCAGGATCTAATCTCAGATATGCAGTTTCCATATCTTTCAATAGTTCAATAAGTTCCTCGACATCGTTCTTGACGACGTTATAAGCTAGCACGAGTTCTTCGTTTACATCAAAAATGTGACATTCGTCAAAGGTGTAATTGTTGTTTATATAGAAGTAGACCGCCCCTCCACCTACAAACGGCTCAACATATGTATCTACAAGGCCCTCTCTAACTTCTAGGGGAAACCGAGTCTCAAATTCCTCTAGCAACTGGCCTTTTCCACCAGCCCACTTTAAAAACGGCTTGGCATTCTGAACTTTCATCCTGTTGAACCTCTTTAGCAACCCCTAGATGTCTTACACTGTGTATGATCAATAGAAGTATTTAAGTGTAATTTTCGTGGTCTGAAGCAAAAAAGAATGCGAATGCCCAACGGTGAATGCACTAATCTAACGGGAATTCTGTAATTTCGTCTAGTCCCGTTTTCTAACCAGATTATTCTGCCTTAAAGAAGCTCAAAGACTTGTTTACATTGCTTGACGAGCAGCAACAGTTCCCTAGGCATAGACAACCTCGCCGAGGACGGCCTCGCGGATCCGGGGCTTCAAGGTATCGGCAATAACAAGGTCCGTCTTCCGCCCCAGGAGATCCTCGAGGTAGAACTTGAGATCCATAAAGTGGTCGAAGGTCTCCTCCCCCTCCCGGAACTCCACCAGGATATCGATGTCGCTTGCCGGCGTCTCCTCGCTCCGTGCCACCGACCCGAAGATGCCGATACGGGCCACGCCGTAGCGCTCCCGGATAACAAGTAGGTTCTGCCGGATCTGAGCAAGGGGATGCATCGTTACACCTGATTACTCCATCCTTCGCCTTATACCCTCCGATATCCGGGAGCTCGCATCCTGTCACCGTGGCCGGACAGTCCTGCATCACGCGTGGTCGGATCACTCTCTTCAGAACCGGACATCTCCTTTCTCCTCTCAGATCTCCGTGACCTGATCCGCGCGGCAAAAGGCCGTGCTGCGACTGCAGTAAACGTCGAACTGGGTCTGCTGTACCGGCATATCGGCGACCGAATCGACAGGGATATTCTCAAGGAAGAGCGAGCACCATACGGTAAGAGAATTCTTTCGACACTGTCGAAGAAATGAGAGTAGAATACGTTGCTTTGAGCCAGGTTTAAGGCAAGGAGGAAAATAGAATATTAATAACGCCCCAAAGTCAATATGCCCTGTGGTGCCGTCCGGTGAGAGAACGCAACCATCCTGCGCCAGAAGGGCCTGACCCGGAGGAGAAAGGAGCTATTTTTCTGGGATGGTTAAAGAAACGCGGCGGCATGAGGAGGGTGCAGGACTGTCAGCGAAAGTGCCGGGAGAACGGCTTTGAGGCGAAAGCATTTGTCGACTCAATGGGACAGGACTACATTCGCCTGTACCGTGCCGGCGGTGGTGACAGAGTCCTGAAACTTGAAAAGCCCGTGTGGGCGGATCAGTGGATGGCATACTACGACCTCGAAGTGCCCCACCAGGTAACGTCTCAGATCTTCTGTAATTTGCCTGAGCCCCGTCTCCTTGCCTGATCATTCCT
>NZ_LFRO01000054.1:0-2408 GCF_001512385.1 Methanoculleus sp. DTU007
CACCCTTGACCGCCGGCTGGAGGAAGGGTTCGGCCCGGTCCTTGCGGAGTACGAGCGGGCCAGAAGAGATCCCGGGAAGATGGACCTCTCCCGGGTCAGGGAGGAACTCGGCGGGGAGATGGAGATCTATGTCATCAACGAGAGCGGCGTCATCGAGTACACCACCTACGAACCCGATCTCGGGCTCGATTTCCGGACTATCCCCGATTTCTACGACCGGTTAACGGAGATCCGGCTCGGCGACGCCTTCGTGGCGGACCGGGTCGTCGCGGAGATCTCCACCGGAAAACTCCGCAAGTACGCCTACATGCCCTCCCCCGACCACCGCTACGTCTTCGAGCTCGGTCTTGCGGAGTCCGGGTTCCGGGAGGACCGCACGGCGCTACGGTACGGGGATGCGGTCCGGGAATTGGTGAACCTGGACCCGGCGATCCGGGAGATCCGGATCTTCGACTGCCTGGGCACCCTGATCTCCGGCGAGGCGCGTCCCGACGACGACCGCCGGCTGGAGATGGTCCGGCAGGCCTACCGGGAGAAGACGACGCTTGAGGTGGAGAACGCTACCGCAGACGAACTCGTCCGGTACATCTTCGTCGATATGGGGGACGGCAGTTACCCCTCGGATATGAGCCTGGTCATCGAGTTGACCTATAGCACGAAGGTCGCGGAAGCGAAACTTGCCGGGATGCTCGGCCAGCACATGAACGTCCTCCTTATCGCGATCCTCTGCATCGGCTCCCTCTCGTTTCTCGCCGCGCGCTCCCTGACGCGGCCGATACGCACCCTCGTCGAGGACGTCGATGCCGTCGCCCGCGGCGACCTGGACCGCCCGATCCGTGTCGGCGGGGATGAGGAGTTCGTCCAGCTCGGCGAGAGCATATCGTCGATGGTCGGGTCCCTCAAAGAGACGATGCAGAGGCTCCGGGAATCGGAGAAGGAGATCATCCGGCACAGCCATACCCTTGAAGAGCAGGTCCGGGAACGGACGGCCGCCCTTGAGGAGTCGAACCGGATGACAACCCTCTTTCTCGACATCATGGGGCATGATATCAGCAACGCAAACAATGCGGCAAACCTCTACGCGGAACTGCTTCTTGCCGACCTTGACGGGGAGCCTGAGGCCGAGTACCTTCGGAAGGCGAAGATCGGGCTTGCAAAGAGCATTGAGATCGTCCGGAACGTCAACACCATCCAGCATATCCAGGGATGCGTCCAGCCGCTTCTCGCGATCGACCTTGACGGGGCCATCCGGCGCGAGATCGAGCACTCCCCCGATTCCCGGATCACCTACGCCGGCACCACGGCCACGGTCCTCGCCGACAACCTTCTCCCGGAGGTCTTTGCGAACCTCATCGGGAACGCGAAGAAGTTCGGCGGACCGGCGGTCGAGATCACCGTCCGGGTCGAGGATCGCGGGGATGAGGTGGAGGTCTCGATCGAGGATACCGGCCCCGGTATCCCCGATGCGGTAAAGCCGCACCTCTTCGAGCGGCTGACCCGGGGCCCTCACCGGGCGGCGGGGACGGGGCTCGGGCTCTACATCTGCCGGGTGCTCGTCGAACGCTACGGCGGGAGGATCCGGGCGGACGACCGCATACCGGGCTCTCCGGAATGCGGCGCGGCCATCCGGTTCACGCTCCGAAAGGCTGGATCCGGAGGCAGCCCATGACGGCGGCGGCAGGCAGCGGCAGGAGACTCCGCCGCTTTGGCACACACCTCATGCTCGTCATGATCCTGATCACGCTCCCGGTGATCGGGCTGATCTCGTTCCTGGACTACCAGGAGGTCGAGCAGAGGCTGATTGCCGAGGAGACCCTGCTCCGGGAACAGACGGAGAAGAGCGTCGTTGAGATGATAACCCTTGTGGACGCGGGCCTGAACCTCTTCGATGAGACGCTCGATCACCGGATGGAGGAGGGGTTCGGCCCGGTCCTTGCGGAGTATGAGCGGGCCAAAAGAGATCCCGGGAAGATGGATCTCTCCCGGGTCAGGAAGGAACTCGGCGAGGAGATGGACATCTACATCATCAACGCATCAGGCGTCATCGAGGCGACCACCTACCCGCCCGATCTCGGTCTGGATTTTCGGAGGATCCCGTACTTTTACGACCGGCTGACAGAGATCCGGCTCGGCGATGCCTTTGTGGCGGACCGGGTCGTCGCGGAGCCGGCAAGCGGAGTGTTGCGCAAATACGCCTACATGCCCTCTCCCGACCACCGCTACGTCCTGGAACTCGGGCTCGTCTGCAGTGCGGCTGAGGTTGACCGGTTCGACCCGAAGTACCAGACCCTCAAGGAGGACCTGATGCGGCTGAACCCGGCCCTCGAAGGGATCCGGGTCTATGACTGAGGCGATCCTAAAATTATAAGACCCCTCAAATAAAATCAAAGATCATGGCATTCCGGGAA
>NZ_LFRO01000021.1:0-1151 GCF_001512385.1 Methanoculleus sp. DTU007
CTCGTCTTTGGAAAGGATACGGTAAGGTCGGTCGAGGTGAAAGACGCCGATCGCCCCATACCTCGCTGGGTGGCCGTGCCGCTCTGGCTTCTTGTGGTCGCGCTGGTACTCTTCAATACTGTGGGGAGAGGGTTGCTGCTGTCTCCGGGTGGCCATGCCGTCAATCCCTATTTCGGCTTTCTGGTTCTCCTGGCGGTCGGCTGGATGGTGTTCATGCTGGAGTTGCTCTACCACGTCCTGGCCAGCCTGAGGTATCCCGGCTATCTCAGGGTAACTCTAGTACCCGCCGGGTTCCTCCACATCTACACGGACGACCCCGAACGGGTTGCAGCGCTGCTCGGTTCCCCGCGATGATGGAGCATCCTTTTGGCAAGAAGAATCAAAACATACAGAACAGCGAGATTCAATGAATTTCCCAATATCGCAGACCCCACCCAACGGAGCGGCCGGCATGACCGAGAGCGCTCACTCCTCACCCCCGCCGCTCATCGAGTTCAAAAACGTCAGCGTCGTCCGGGACGGCCACAGACTCCTCGACCGGGTTTCGCTCACGATCCGCGAGGGTGAGCATATCGCCATCCTCGGCCCGAACGGCGCCGGGAAATCGTCGCTCATCCGGGCGATCACCCGCGAGTACTACCCATCCTCGCCGGGCCCGGATACCGTCTTCCGGTTCCGGGGGCGGGACCGGTGGGACGCCTTTGACCTTCGGTCCCACCTCGGGCTCGTCTCCGGAGACCTCCAGCAGACCTTCACCCGCCGGATATCTGGCCGCGAAGTCGTCCTCTCGGGGTTCTTCTCAAGCATCGGGCTCTTTTTCTCCCACAATGTCACCCCCGCGATGGAGCGAAAGGCCGATGAGATCCTCGAGTTCCTCGAGGTCGCGCACCTCGCCGACCGCCCTATGACCGAGATCTCCACAGGCGAGGCCCGCCGGCTCCTGATCGGGAGAGCGCTCGTCCACGACCCCGGCACGCTCGTCCTCGACGAGCCCACGAACAGCCTCGACCTCCACGCGCTCCACACGCTCCGAAAGACCCTCCGAAAGATTGCACAATCGGGGACCGGGATCATCCTCGTGACCCACAACCTCCACGACATTATCCCCGAGATCTCCCGGGTCGTCCTGATGCGGGACGGCGCCGTCCGGA
>NZ_LFRO01000069.1:0-22321 GCF_001512385.1 Methanoculleus sp. DTU007
TGTTGGGTTAAGGCGAGCCGAAAAAAAGTTTATTGAGGCTCTTTCCGAGGATAAAAGGTACCATAAGGCGTATTATAATCTTGGGGTTATCTACTACGAGCAGAAGAAATGGCAGGCGGCTGAGAGGGCTTTTATCTCAAGCCTCCAAGCAAATCCGAATGATGAGAACTCATATTATGCCTTGGCACTGAACTACTTTCAGGAGGCATATGAGGTTCTCTCGAAGGGAGAGATCAACAAAGAAAATGGCCTTGGTAAGGAACAACTTCGAAGCGTCTATTGTGATTTATGCCGCGTAATCGAACTCTGCGATGTCTGTTTGTCGCTCCAGTGGCCTAACCCGGAAGCCTATGAGTTGAAAGGGTTCGCATATCGTCTTAGATGTTGTATCACCGATAAGTGCTTGGACTTAGATCGAGGCTGTTCCTTGGATACAGTTCTGACCGAGAGGTGTGGTGTCGACGATCTGGAGAATGCGATACGATATCGCCGTACTGCGGTGCAACAGTCCTGGGGGTGTTTACGCAAGCGTTTCATAAAAGCCTCTCTGCTGCCCAGTCAGGATAGGTCTGCCAGGGAGTTCGAGGTGACTAAAGATCTGACGTACAAATGTCTGAATAACTTTGCGTATACGCTTCAACAGAAATGTATCGAGATAAAGACCCATTCACAATTAGGAAATCTTGGAAGGGTAAATGACCTGACTTGGATAGATCATCTATCTTTCTGGTTGCTATCCCATATTCTGATAAGGCTGTATCGGCAGGCCTTGGATCTGAAACCTTCAAAAGCAAATCCTCATCTTGGTATAGGGGTTGTATATCTCACCGCGGATCGTCCAGATATCGCAGCCAGGTATTTTAGGAATGCAGTATCGATTGATTGCACTCTTACGTCTGCCTGGGTATATCTTGCTCTGGCGTATAGCAAGTTGCTCGATGATATCGATAACGCCCAAAAGAGCGGCTCGGAAGGTCGTGTGAAATGCTCCGGTTTGAACGGTTGTACATCTGATAGAGAGAATATCTCTCAGAGTAAACGGAATGAGCAGAAACAGGATTTCCTTGACAAACGTAATTACGCGCTCAAGCAGATCTTGAATTATATTGAGGTCGAAAAACCATTTCATCTGTATCGAATCATTGAGGATCATAAGGACTGTAAAGAACGTCCAGAAAGCCAGAGATGCTGGGAGGTTATCTGGTTAGTTGATAAAGCACTTAAGTTTCTGGAATATGCCAGAGCACTTGATGCATCTAACGAATTCGTTCTCCCTTCACTCGATTTTATGCGAGATGAGTCAGGTGAGGAGCCAAATGTGGATTCAAACCTCAAATCAATCTTTGAAAATTGGCTGATGGGAGAGTGGTATCGTATACACGGGGTTTTCTTACTAAAGTGCGGTAAGCCGGTTCTTGCCGAACAGATGTTTCAAAAGTCTCTTGACATGTTGAAGTCGACGTATCCTGAGAGAGTTCGAAAGAATTCCATCCATGCGTCTCTGTCTCATGCCCAGATCCGGCAGAAGGACTATCTTAAAGCGATTACTGCCGCAGATAATGGTTTATCGCTCGATCCGAGGTGCTTCTATGCTCATCTGCGCAGAGGACAGGGGTTTTACGGTATCAACGATCTCGACCGGTGTGTTGAAGAGTACTACTTTGCACTTCAGTGCGATCCGGAACAACCTGAAGTTTATTTTCGCATAGGCCAGGTAAACCTGCTGCGTGCACAGCGTTCTCACGACCCTAACGAAAAGCGGGAACTTCTATCGGAGGCATTTAAGTACTTCAAAATGGCTCTGGATTTCCATGAGAGCGGCGATAGAGATTATGCAAAAATGCACTACTGGCTTGGAAAGTCTTCCTTGATCATGGGCTCTTACAACGAAGCGCGAACATTCTTCGAAACAGCAGAAGCGGTCTTCAAAACCGTAGATCCAGCCGATATTGCTTCAATTAAAACCACATTTCACCTCGGTGAAGCGCATCTTGGTATGGGAATGTTTGCGAGCAGTTCGTTCCATTTTAAGCGCGTACATCACAGTTTGGAGAAATTCCTCTGTCTTGATGACTCCCTCTACGGAAATTCCCT
This sequence comes from Methanoculleus sp. DTU007, assembly GCF_001512385.1. Classification (NCBI taxonomy): domain Archaea; kingdom Methanobacteriati; phylum Methanobacteriota; class Methanomicrobia; order Methanomicrobiales; family Methanomicrobiaceae; genus Methanoculleus; species Methanoculleus sp. DTU007. Next base: position 2,095 of record NZ_LFRO01000069.1, read on the forward strand.
CCTGCCGGAAGTTGAGGATTTCCTGGAGGATGGCATATGCACCTGCGCTCTTAGGGCTCTTTGTCATATTCGATGTGCGATCATGACTGAATTGTGCAAATCAGATGGCATAGGGGCTGCACAAAGGCACCTCGACGCCGCTGAACCGTTAATACAAAAGATCTCAAACCCAACAGCATCGCACGAGGTACGATCGGAATACCTGTGTGCAAAAGGTTGGTTGCTGCTGAAAGGGGGAGAGTATTCCGAAGCTATCGAGGCGTTTCAACAGGCTCATATATGGAAATCCATGGCGCAAAGTTATTGGTATATGGCCCGTGCCTATTATGAACGGGGAATGCGGTTGCATAATCCTCAACTTCGGAAAGAGCAGTTCCTTCTGGCGAGTGAGTGTTGTGACTACGTGAAAGCCCTTGATTTCACTGGTCGTTATACGGTTAGGGCGGAGCAGATGCTCTCCAAGTTGAAATGCTCTTTAGGTCAAACATAACTGATAGTAGGATTACTTGAACTGCAACAATGACTCCAATACGAGCAACTTTTGTTAATCCGTACCCGTTTAGAGAGACAATCCGAAACACCCAGTGTGCCGTATGGAGTAACCGGGGAATGTAAACAAGCGGCTGGGGTGAAAGTTGTCTCTTAGATATCTCGTCTCTCTTCGACCTCCAGCGACATTCTTGATTAGCGTCGTTAAACGAGTTACACAGCTGGGTTATCGTGGACCCCCTGCCACAGGACTCCGCAAGCACCTATCTATGGCCGTCCCAAGACACAGAGGGTCGAGCTCGCTACCTACTCATCCTGTTGGACGGGGCTTCAGTTCTTCTTCGCGGAAGTGATCGACTCTCCCCGAATTGCACGATCGATGTTCATCTCTGTATAGAGGTTCGAGACGTTCTCGGTGTTCCCGATATCGTGGGTCAAGATATCCGGTGATTACTTGTTTTTTCGACTCTGCTGGAACCCTCTTGTCGGGGATCGACCACATCTGAAGAGAAAGACCTACAAAACCGTTGCTCCTTGTGTTAATGATCAAACCAACAGCAGCCTTTATTTGAAAAGTACTGAGTTCCAGCCCACTCGTGGGTCACTATCCTGCCGTTGCGGTCACCATCCATCTAAAAAGCATGCCGCTCGGTCATTCCCGGGCTGACCTCAAAACCAAAAAAAAGAATTATTGAACCAGCGACCGCCCCAGCGCCTTTGCCTCTTCAATCTTCTCGGGATATTTCGCGAGGTCGTCGAGCTGGTAGCACTGGCCCTGCCAGATGAACCCTGCATCGACAAATCCCAGGAATGAGAAGACATTCTTCAGGTAATCGTTGAGCGGGTTTAAGACCTCGGGACCGACGCCCCCACAGGTAAACGCAGTCACGAACTTCTTGCCCTTCGGGAAGTCGGTGGTGAAATCCGGTTTTAAGTATGCGTAAAACCGGTCAATGAACGGGTAAGCCTGTGCGTTCAGCCGGAACCAGTAGACTGGGGAGCCGAAGACGACAGCATCGGCGTCGGCCAGCTTCTCGTAGAGCTCCCCCATATCATCCTGTATGACGCAGGGTTGCCCGGTTTTACAGGTGTTACATCCCTTGCAGGGCTGGATATCAAGGTCGCAAAGCCGTACCAGCTCAGTCGTCGCTCCGGCTTCCCGTGCGCCGGAAAGAATGTGCTCGACCAGCGTCTGGCTGTTCCCCCCTTTTCGAGGACTGGATGCAATGCCAATGACCTTCATGAGTACTACATTCTGTTTGGCGCAATTAATCCTTTTCTCCCTCTCGTATCGCCAAAGACCTGTACAATCCTCATTGTTTTCCGCATTGCCCCTCTCGGTTCGGGCAGTACAGTCAGGCCGTGCCGTGCGGGGGCTATCTCTTCATGTCAGGCCAGATCGGGCTCGACCCGGCAACCGGCACCCTCCTAGATACCGTCGAAGGTGAAGCGAGGCAGGCCATGGAGAACCCCTGGGCCGTGCTCCTCGAAGCAGGCCTCGACTTCTCGGACGCCGTGCAGACCAGGATCTACTTACCGGACCTCGCGAACTTTGAGACGGTCAACGCCGTCTACGCCGCGTACTTCGAGGAACCCTTCCCCGTTCGGTCGACGGTAGAGATCTCCGCTCTCCCACGAGGTGCTAGGGTCGAGATTGAGATGATCGCGAGGGTGCGATAACCGGCCTCGATTATGCCAACCCTGGCACTCCCAACCCGGGAATGCCGATCCCCAAGGTCATGGCCGTGTTTTCATGGGTAATGACTGCCCGATATCGTTGCCGGAGCATAATCCGTTTTTGAATAAAATCACCTTTTTTAACTGGTTGTAAATCAATAATCCAAACTAATTGGGCGCTTCACATACGAAATATTTTTTATACTATACATCTCTTTTAATAAGGCAACTGTGCAGACCGTCACCAATCCCTATCGCATCCTCTACGTCGACGACGAGGAGGGACTTCTCGATATCGGCCGTTTCTACCTTGAACAGGCAGGCGGCATCACCGTCGATGTCACCGCAAGCCCGCACGAGGCACTCCACATGATCCTCTCCGGTCGCTACGACGCGGTCGTCTCGGATTACCAGATGCCGGAGATGAACGGCATCGAACTCTTAAAGCGGGTCCGGGAGGCGGGGTCCCGGGTGCCCTTCATCATCTTCACCGGGAAGGGGCGCGAGGAGGTGGTGATCGAGGCGCTGAACAGCGGCGCTGACTTCTATATCCGGAAGGGCGGTAATCCGGGGGCGCAGTTCGCGGAACTCGCAAACGCTGTTCGGCAGCTGGCTGGAAGGCAAAGGGCGGAGGCCGCAGTCCGCAAGGGCGAAGAGATGCTGCATAAGGCGCAGAAACTTGCCCATCTCGGCAGCTGGGAGTTCGACCACGAGTCCCGACGTCTGATCTGGTCGGACGAGGTCTACCGCATCTTTGGTCTCGATCCCGGAAAACCGCCGACCTATGAGGAGTTCCTCGCAATGGTCCACCCGGACGACCGGGCTGCGGTCGATGCTGTTTATTCCACCTCGGTCGCGGAGGCGAAGGCCGGCTACGAGGTCAAGCATCGGATCATCCGCAAGGACACCGGGGAGGTCCGGTATCTCGTTGAACGGTGCGAACACCAGCGGGACGAATCCGGCCGGGTTCGTCGCTCCGTTGGGATGGTGCACGACATCACGGAACTCAAACTCGCCGAACTCGAGCTGCGGTCCCAGCACGAGAAACTCCAGGTGGCATACGAGCAGCTCGCCGTCGTCGAGAAGGAACTCCGGTCAAGCTTCGACGACCTCGCCGAGAGTCAGCGCCAGCTCCAGGCAAGCGAAGAACGCTACCGGCGGATCTCCGAGAGCATCTCTGACGTCGTATATTCCTGTGTCCTCAAGCATTCGGGCAATTACAGGTTCGACTGGGTTGCCGGAGCGGTGCACGAGATCACCGGGTATACCGAGGACGAGATCCTCGCGATGCGGTGCTGGAGGAAGATCATCCACCCGGATGATATGCCCATCTTTGAGCGCGAGACTCTCCGGCTCCCCCCGGGAACGTCGTCGCTCTTTGAGATCCGAATTGTCCGCCGGGATAGTCGGGTCCGGTGGCTCCGTGTCTCGGCCAACTGCACCGATACCGCGGACGGCGAGATACGGTTATACGGCGGGTGGCAGGATATCACGGACCAAAAGGAGGCCGAGGAGAGGTTGCGGAAGACCGCGGAGAAGATGGAGAGCATCTTCCGTGCCGCTCCCACTGGCATAGGTATGGCTGTGGACGGAGTCATGACGGAGGTTAACGGCCGACTCTGCGAGATCTTAGGTTACACCCGCGATGAACTCATCGGCCAGCACGTACAGTTGCTTTGCCCGGACGACACAGTGTATGAGTCTGCTTTGCAGCAGATGCATGCCCGGGTTGAGGTGACTGGGAAGTGTACGCTTGAGACCCGGTTCCGGCGCAAAGACGGCGCGATCATCGATGTGCTCCTCTCCATAACACCTCTCGACCCGATGCACTTCTCCTGGGGCGTGACGTTCACCGTCCAGGATATCACGGAACGTAAAGCGATGGAGAGGGAGATCGAATATCATGCCAGGGAACTTGCCCGGCAGACGAACAGCCTCGCCATCGCGAATAGGAAACTCAATCTGATGAGCAGCATCACCCGGCACGATATCCTGAACCAGCTGACGATCCTTCTCGGCAATCTCTGGATTGCGGAGGAGACCGGGGCAGGACAGAACATCTCGGAGTATCTTGCCCGGGTGAAGGGCGCCGCCGGCCGGATACACCGCCAGATCGAGTTCACCAGGGACTACACGGATCTCGGCGTCCGGTCGCCGGAGTGGCAGCGTGTTTCGGATCTGATCCGGTCGGCAGTGCACCAGGATTTGCCGGTTGACGATGAAACTCGTGACCTGGTCATCTACGCGGATCCGATGCTTGAGACGGTCTTTGCCAACCTGATGGACAACACGCTCCGGCACGGTGAGTCGGCGACCGGGGTCCGCGTCCGGTATCGCCTGGAGGAGAACGGGGACCTCACCCTCATCTGGGAGGACGACGGCGTAGGTATTCCTGTCGAGGAGAAGGAGCGGATCTTCCAGCGGGGCGTCGGGAAGAACACGGGTCTTGGCCTCTTCCTGATCCGGGAAATCCTCGCGATCACCGGGATCAACATCGCTGAGACGGGTGAGCCCGGGAAAGGAGCACGGTTTGAGATGCTCGTGCCCCGCGGGGCATACAAGATCCTGGGGTGAAACCCTCGCGTACCTCCCCTGACCAGATATCTCCTGTGGTATCCCGGCGGCGCGCGGCGTTCACCAGACTGCATGAGTGGACGGCGACGGCCTTATCTTTGTACCGTTTCGCTAACCGTTACATCCTCCCCTCGACAACCCGATCCCTACATTCATCTCCTGCCGGTTCGACATTTTAGCATGAATCGTTCTCAGATCCCACTCATCGTCGTCCTCGTGGTCTTCGCTCTGGTCCTGGCGTGCGGCTGCATGGGCCAGGAGACCGTGGTCTCTGGGGAGGAGGCGGCAGCGGTGCTCGCCTATGCCGACCCGGTCGCCGACAACCTCATGCAGGGCTTCAATGAGCATAACTACACGAAGTACTCCCGTGACTTCGGCCCGGAGATGCGGCAGGCTCTCAATGAAGCCGCGTTTGAAGAGAACCGCGAGTTCGTAACGTCCCGGATTGGGCTCTATGAGTCCCGGAGCGATCCCGTTGTCACGGAGACCGGCGAGTTCGTCGCCGTGACTTACCGGGCGAAGTTCGAGCAGGAGGACGGTGTGGCGCTCAGGTTTGTCTTCAAGAAGGATGATCCGTCGCACCAGCTCCAGGGGCTCTGGTTCACCTCGCCGATGCTGCGCAGTTAAAGCGCTCCATCAGAATTAAAAATGAACCCCGGGGAGGTTTTCCCCCGGTTCTTCTTCCACCATCCCGCATCAGGCGGGCACCTGCTCCATCTTCTCCCGGTCCCAGTGGCGGTGCCGGGCGATGGCCGTCTTGAACTGCTCGACAAACGAGCTCACATTCCCCTGGCTCCCGCAGGTCACGACCCCCATCTCGGAGACGGCTTCTCCTCCGGCACTGGCATCGACGAAGGCCACCCCCTTGATACCGGAGGCCTTCAGGAGTTCGATCCCCTCTCCTATCGCCCCGATCGGCTTGCAGTGCTTGAAGGCCTCGTTGACGAAGTGGATCGCGTAGCCCTGGTTCTTCAGGGTCTCCGCGTGCCTCCCGCCCGGGACGTACACGGCGTCGTACACGACCGATGCGGTGGTGACGTAGCTCTTGTCCACCTCCATCTCCTTGCCGTCGGCGGACCTGACCGTGCCGAGGAACTGCGAGACGATCTGCGGGTGAGCCCCCGCATCTTTCAACGCCTTCTTGACCTGCATCACCTCGTCGTGGTTGTAGCCCTCCATCGCGAGGATCGCAATCTTGCGGCTCTTGATGGTGTCCATGACGGTCCTCTCCTGGCTGAGGTTCGGGGACTTCTTTGTGCCGGAGGACGCGCCCTTCTCCGCCGGGGGCGGCACCCCGATCCCTTCGGCGATCCGTATCGCAAGATCGCCGTCGACGTTGTTTATGAGGTCGACCACCCTCTTCCTGACCCCGAAGTCCGAGACCTTCCCGAGTTCGAAGTGGAAGGCCTTGATGATATGCTCCTTCTCTGCATCCGACATGCTGTTCCAGAAGAGCTTCGCCTGGCTGAAGTGGTCGTTGAACTTCTCGCTCCGTGCACGGATCTTCTTCGCGTCGATCTTCTCCTGGTGGTGGGCGTAGCCGCCCTCCTCAACCCGGGCCGGCCGGGGCTTGTTATCGCCGAGCGAGTTTGGGAAGTAACTCGCAGCGCCCTTATCGATCGTCATCCGGTGGTAGCCCTCCCGCTGGTTGTTCGCGACCGGTGCGAGCGGCCGGTTGATCGGGATCTCGTGGAAGTTCGGGCCGCCGAGGCGTATCAGCTGGGTGTCCAGGTACGAGAAGAGCCGGCCCTGGAGGAGCGGGTCGTTTGAGAAGTCGATCCCCGGCACGACGTTCGCCGGGCAGAAGGCGACCTGCTCGGTCTCGGCGAAGAAGTTGTCCGGATTTCTGTTTAAGACCATCTTCCCGATCCACCGGATCGGCACCTCCTCCTCGGGCCAGATCTTCGTCGCGTCAAGGATATCGAAGTCGAAGTTGTGCTCGTCTTCCTCCTCGATCATCTGGACCCCTAACTCGTACTCCGGGTAGTCCCCCATCTCGATCGCCTCCCAGAGGTCGCGGCGGTTGAAGTCCGGGTCCATTCCGGCCAGTTTCTGCGCCTCGTCCCAGACGAGCGAGTGGATGCCGAGGAGCGGCCGCCAGTGGAACTTGACGAACCGCGCCTTTCCTTTGGCGTTGATGAACCGGAAGGTATTGACCCCGAAGCCCTGCATCATCCGGTAACTCCGCGGGAGCGCACGGTCCGAGAGGACCCACATGATCATGTGCGTGATCTCGGGGAGATTCCCGACGAAGTCCCAGAACGTGTCGTGGGCGGCGGAGGCCTGCGGCATCTGGTGGTGCTGCTCCGGCTTGATGGCGTGGACGAGGTCGGGGAACTTGATGGCGTCAACGATGAAGAAGATCGGCATGTTGTTGCCGACGAGGTCGTAGTTCCCTTCCTCGGTGTAGAACTTCGTCGCAAACCCCCGGACGTCCCGGACCGTGTCTGCCGACCCCCGGAACCCGACGACGGTCGAGAATCGCACGAAGACCGGCGTCTTCTTCTCCGGATCCTGGAGAAACGCTGCCTTCGTATACTCGGTCATCGGCTCGTAGACCTGGAAGTAGCCGTGGGCGCCCGAACCCCGGGCGTGGACGACCCGCTCGGGGATCCGCTCGTGATCAAAATGCGTCAACTTCTCGCGGAAGTGAAAGTCTTCGAGGAGCGTCGGCCCCCGCTCCCCCGCCTTTAACGCATCATCGGTGTGGCTCACCCGGACACCCTGGTTCGTTGTCAGGTACTCGCGTTCCGGGTCGTGACGGAATTCGTCGAGTTGCTCCTGCTTGCTCTTCTCATCCACTTTTCTCCTCTGATCCATACTCCCTCACCTGCAACTCTCGCGCCCAGGCCGGTCGTGCTCCGCTGCTCCTCCCGGGGGCGTGCCCCCACATCCCGGCCAGCCGTCATAAAAGTAACTGCGTGCCGGAGGCTGGCGTGCTGTGCGGTTGTTCTTACCCGGATCCCGCCAGAGATCGGTCGTGCAGGTGGAGGCTCTGCGCCCCTCAGGTGCTCCTCGTTATCGGGTTCATCGAGCGCGATGGTCCGGTTCCCTGGATGTATCGGGTTTCGCGTCGCAACGATCGAGTCCAAGGGCTGAGTTCTCCATCATCGTTGCCCGAAAGGGCTGCCGGGACCCCTGAGTCTAACCGACGGATGCACGACGACCTCAATTAATATACTATACTGCCATCACTGCCTGGCTGAAGGGAGGCAGGAAGAATGAAAGGCCTGGCTATGCTGAAGATCGGGGAGATCGGATGGATCGAGAAAGAGCGGCCCGCCTGCGGTCCGCGGGACGCTATCGTCAGACCGCTGGCGCTCGCGCCCTGCACGTCCGACGTCCACACCGTCTGGGAGGGGGCGATCGGCGAGCGGCGCAACCTCATCCTGGGGCACGAAGCGCTCGGGATCGTCGACGAAGTGGGGGATGAGGTCAAAGACTTCAAACCCGGCGACCGGGTCATCGTCCCGGCGATCACCCCCGACTGGGAGACGGAAGCAGCACAGCGCGGATTCCCGTCGCAGACCGGCGGCCCGCTTGGAGGCTGGAAGTTCTCGAATACCAAGGACGGTGTATTCGCCGAGTACTTCCACGTGAACCTGGCTGACTACAACCTCGCGCACCTCCCGGAGGGGATGTCCCTTGAGGCCGGGGTCATGCTCCCGGACATGCTTAGCACCGGGTTCATGGGCGCGGAGAATGCCAGGATCGGGTTCGGCTCCACGGTGGCCGTCCTCGGCATCGGGCCAGTCGGCCTCTCCGCCGTCGCCGGAGCGAGGCTTCGGGGAGCGGGGAGGATCTTTGCCGTCGGCACGAGGCCCGCCGCTGTTAAGGTGGCGAAGGAGTACGGCGCGACGGATATCATCAGTTACAGGGAGGGAAGCACCGTCGACCAGATCCTCGATAAGACCGGCGGTGCGGGCGTCGACGCCGTGATCGTCGCCGGCGGCGGGCCGGAGGTCATGATGGACGCAATCAACGTGGCAAAACCCGGTTCGGTCATCTCGAACATCAACTACTTCGGTTCGGGCATCGGCGACCAGGACATCATACCCCTCCCGCGGGTCGGCTGGGGGTACGGCATGGCCGACAAGAACATCGTAACAGGGCTCTGCCCCGGTGGACGGGTGAGGATGGAGCGGCTGGCCGACGTCGTGATGTGCGGGCGGATGGACCCCTCGCTCATGGCGACGCACGTCTTCAAGGGTTTCGACAGACTAAAAGATGCCCTTCTCCTGATGAAGGAGAAGCCGAGAGACCTGATCAAGCCGGTCGTCATCGTGGAGGAATAGAGGCCCGGGGCACTCTCTTTTTGAGGCCCTACGTCTGGATAGCCGGCTTTTCAAAGCAGAGGAAGCGGTGTCGGCACCAGAAGAAATCCCGCTCGGGCAGGATCTGCATCAGCCCTGTTGTCAGCCCCTCGGTCGCAAGGCTCACGGAGACGAAGAGCGGTGCCATGGGCGACAGGAGGTCCGGCAGGTCTCGGCGTCGTGCGGCGTTGCGGGCGGCGAAATAAAACCAGTAGAGGGGCGATGCGCTTGAGATCGCGTTCTCCTTCATTGTCATACCACACTCCTCGAAGAGCGATTGATACTGCTCCCATCTCCGGTATACCCTCGGTGCGCTGGACTCATCATCGTGTGTCTTGAATACCGGTTCTCCCCTTGTGGTTAACTCAATGAGCGTGACATAGCCGCCCGGCCGGATCACGCGGCAGATCTCTTGAACAGTGCGTGTCAGTTCATCGCCGTCGGTGATATACCGCAAGACCCAGACGACATTAACCAGGTCGAACATACCGTCCCTGAAGGGAAGCGGAAGGTCATCGATGACGTGGTGTTCGACGTTGCGGATGCCTGCTTCGTCCGCTGCCTGCCGTGCCACTTCCACCATCTTCGGTGAGATGTCCACACCGACAACATGGTGGACCTGCTGGGCGAACCAGAGCGTCCACCGGCCAACTCCGCACCCATAATCGAGTACCGTAAAGTGTGGCTCTATCTGGACTGCTTTTGAAATGAGACGTTTCTGGCTGCTATCGATGTAGACATTATTCAGGTCTTCGTCATCAATCACAGCTCTAAGCGGGTGACGATGATGCCGTGTAATTTCCTCGTCCCAGGCATCGCGTTGACGGGCTAAATTCTGCATGACCACACCGTTTGCCTCGTTCCAGAGTTTATATGAGTATTTAATGTTTTCACTACCACAGCGCCCCGATCGCTACCGAGGTATCACCGCGGTCTCTCCGCTGGAGAGGATCATCGGTATACGCCCTCGCCTGTTATGAGGATCCCCCTCACAGGATAGGTGCCGTTAAACGGGCCCCTGAACTCGTGGCTCCCCCGCTCAAAGTATGTGTTCGCCACCCCATGACCCACCAGTCGTTCCTCCCGTGAAACTCCAATGAGAAGATGGTGAGGAGATTCTCTTCGGCCGCATTAAACGACAGGATGAACGGCACCTCGATGATATTCCCGGAGGCTCCGGGAGTTCCGGCTCGCTCTGCCCCGGCGAACGGGTGAGCATGGGGACCCCGCCGACGCCCCCGATCCGTACCGATACGTTGCTCCTGTCGAAGTTGCTGAAACTTGCGAGGGAGAGGTCGATGGGAGTGACGTTTCTCCCGGTCTTTGGGTCGTAGCGAGACGGGATGGGGATGAGGAGGACCACATCCGTGAGGGGTCCGGTCGTCGAGACCTTCTGTTCGTAGTTGTACGATGACTGGAAACTCTCTGCCGCGGACCGGTTCAGGGACCCCATGATCTGCACTATGAACCCGAACAGGAGTGCAGCGAGGATAACTCCCACGACAAATACCGCCTTTTGGCGTCTTTGATAGACTCGCCATCGCCTATCCGGGTGTCGGGGCGTTGCCGGTGTTATGTCCTTCGATTCTCTCCCGGCCCTACCTCACCCGGAGGACGATGCTGCCACCCCACATTATATATGGCATGACCGGTGTCGTGACCCCGTAGAGGAGGTTATCCTATGCCGTACATCACCGTCGGTAAAGAAAACTCAGGCCCTATCGACCTCTACTACGAGGACCATGGTTCGGGCAAACCTGTCGTCCTGATCCACGGCTGGCCGCTCTCGAGCAAGTCCTGGGAAAAGCAGGTGCCGGTGCTGGTTGATGCGGGCTACCGCGTCATCGCCTACGACCGCAGGGGGTTCGGCAACTCCGCCAAACCGACCTTCGGCTATGACTACGACACCCTGGCCGAAGACCTGCACAGACTCATGACGGAACTCGATCTTGATGACGCAACGCTCGTCGGATTCTCGATGGGCGGCGGCGAGGTCGCCCGTTACCTAGGGACATACGGGAGCGACCGCGTGGAGAAAGCCGTCTTCATATCCGCGATCCCGCCGTTCCTCTTGAAGACGGCCGATAACCCCGAGGGCATCGAGGGCAGCGTCTTTGACGGGCTCATGGAGAGCATCGCCGCCGACCGTCCGGCCTTCCTCTCCAGGTTCTTTTCGGACTTTTACAACGTCGACGTCTTTATGGGCGACCGCGTGAGCGACGAGGTCGTCCGCCTCAGCTGGAACATCGCGGCCACCGCTTCCCCTGTGGGCACGCTCGACTGCGTCTCTGGGTGGCTGACCGACTTCCGTAGCGATCTTGAGAGTATCGACGTCCCGGCCCTCGTGATCCACGGCGACGCCGACCGGATCGTCCCCTTCCTCGCCTCGGGCAAGCGGATCCCGGGGCTCGTCAAAGAGAGCCGTCTTGTGGTGATCGAGGGCGGGCCGCACGGGATCACCTGGACACACCCCGAGGTGGTCAACCGCGAGCTGCTGGACTTCCTCGAGCAGCGGGTCGAGCCGTTGCAGCCGGTTACCGGGCTCTCCTGAAGGGGCGGGAGCCCCTCACTCGACCGGGATCAGGCCGGGGTTCGTCCCGGTGATGCACCGCCCGCCCCCACGGGTGACGACGAAGGTGTTCTCTACCCCGACCATCCCGACACCCCTAATTCCTTTCTTGGGTTCGAGGGCGATGACCATCCCCTCTTCGAGCGGCTCATGAAAGCCGCGGGCGATGACCGGCATCTCGTCCACGACGAGACCGATGCCGTGGCCCAGGAACTGCACCCGCCGCTCCCCATAGCCCATGAAGTTCTCGAGGAACGCGGGTTCGAGGCTGCCGATGATCGTATCGTAGATCTCTTCCGGGGTAATCCCGGGCCGAAGCATCGCGGCCGCCTCGTTCTGGATCTCCACGCATCGGTGATGCGCCTCGATTGCCTCGCGAGGCAGCGATCCGCGAAAGACGTACGTCATAGTCTTGTCGGTGTGGTAGCCCTGCACCCCGCACGCGCAGTCGAGGAAGACCAGATCTCCGGGCTTGAGTTTTCGCTCCCGGCTGCCGAGGACCGGGGCGCCGGGGGCCATCCCGCGGGAACCCCCCGGCCCATCGAAACTGGTCGGATAGATGGAGTTCTCCCCAAAGCCGAGCTGCCCAAGGACCATCTCCGTCCCGAACATACCAAACCGCGCAATCCCGTGATGCCCCTCCCGGACCAGGAGCGAGTAGACCTCCCCGCCGAGTTCGGCCTCGCTCAATCCTTCCGCAAGCATCGCGGGAACGCAGTCCTCGAGGACGCGCCGGTGGATCTTCCCCGCTTGCTCCATGATCGCAAGTTCATAGGCGCTCTTCCTCGCCCGGACCGCTGCTGCCTGTGCATCGAGCGGTTTTACCTCATGGAAGGGGAAGTGCTTTCGGAACCGCTCAAGCAGCGCAAGAGGGACGACCTCCGTCTCGACGTGGACCGTCGCCGGGCATGCCCCCATCCCGGCCGCCGCGTCGCGGAAACTTCTCATCGGCCGAATCTCGGAAAAGAGCGACTCGTCGAGCGCCCGCTCGTAACTCCGGCGCACCCAGAGGACGGCCTCATCGCCGCGCGGGATGAGGAGGACGGCGTCCTGCATCGTCCCGGTGAAGTAGAACTGGTTCACCCTCCCAAAGATCGCGGCAAACTCCCATAACGGGTTCTCGGCATCCATGCGGTCCCGAAAGCGCTCCATGCGGTTGCGGAGTTCTGAGGCGGGGGTCTTACACTCCATACGCATAGGTGGACTGCGATGGTATTTAGCTCTCGCGGAGGCCCGCTCTGCAGGGGTTTATAATGCCACACGGCGTAGTATGGCTATGGAGATACCTTTTGTCTTCACCATGCACGAGGGCCTGCCCCGTCAGGGACCGGGGAGCAATGCGTGCACAAGAAAGGCCTTCTCGATGCTTACCAATCTTCCCGCCCGGCCGGAGATCCTGGATATCGGGTGCGGATCGGGGATGCAAACCATCGAACTTGCCCGGACCTGCCCCAGTTGTCGTATCACCGCCACTGATATCCACCAGCCGTTCCTTGCTGACCTCGTCCGGCGGGCGGCATCGGCGGGGTTGGGGGACCGTATCACCACCGTCCGCGCCTCGATGGACGATCTGCCGTTCTCTGATGCGTCGTTCAACGTCCTCTGGGCGGAAGGCTCGATCTTCATTGTAGGGTTTAAGGAGGGACTTCTCTCGTGGCGGCGGCTCCTCCGTCCCGGCGGCTACCTCTGCCTCACTGAATCGGTCTGGTTTACTGAAGATCCCTCACCGGAGGCGGCGGCGTTCTGGAACGACTGCTACCCGGCGATAACGACGGTCGCGGCAAACCGTGCGATCGCCGAGGACGCCGGTTACAAGGTCGTCGCGACCTTCCCGCTCCCTGCATCTGCATGGTGGGAGAATTACTATGTACCGGTCCTCAAGCGGATAGATGACCTGCGGCCGAAAGTCACCGGAAATCCAGAGGCGAAGGCGCAGATTGAGTTCGCCGAGCGGGAGATCGCCGTCTACCGGGAGCACGGGAACGAGTACGGCTACGAGTTCTTCATCCTCCGGAAGGAGGAGTGAGCCGGCCGGCCATCACCTCCCCTTTGTCTTCCTGATATCCCGTGCGAGTTTTCCAATCCCTTTCCAGCGCTTCTTTTCGAGCCGGACCAGCCCGATCTCCGCTTTCTCCTCTTCAAAGGCGAGTTCTCGCATGAGCCTCCGGTAACTCTCCAGCCGTGCCGCGGGAAGAGTCCCGTCCGCGACGGCCGCCTGCACCGCACAGCCCGGCTCCCCCTCGTGTCGGCAGTTCGAGAACCTGCAGCCTTCCGCGAGCTCGAGGATCTCGGGGAACGTCCCGGCGATACCGGCGGATGTCGTCCCGATCCCGACCTCCCGCAGTCCGGGGTTGTCGATCATGAGCGCCCCGCCGGGAAGGACGAAAAGCTGGCGGACGGTCGTGGTGTGCCGCCCTCTCTCGTCGTACTCCCGGACGTCTGAGGTCTCCTGGACCGGCCTATCCATGAGCCGGTTGATCAGGGTGGACTTGCCGACGCCCGACGAGCCGATGAGGGCGATCGTCGTTCGCGGCGAAAGATAGGGACCGAGCCGGTCGACGCCCTCCCCGCTCACGGCGCTGATGGGGATGACCGGTATGCCGGTCGCGACCGCGGCGAGGTCGCCAGCGAGCGCTGCGGGGTCGTCTGCGAGGTCGGACTTGTTGATGACGATGACCGGCCGGGCGCCGGATGCGCGGGCGATCGCGAGGTAGCGCTCGATCCTGCGAGCGTTGAGGTCGCGGCCGGCGGCGGTCACGATGAAGACCGTATCGATGTTCGCCGCGATGACCTGGTCGGCGCCGTCACGCCCCGTGCTCCCCCGCTCAAAGAGGGTCTTTCGTGGGAGGATATCGACGATCGTCGATGTACCGGCCTTTGGCTGATGGAGCAGGACGACAAAGTCCCCCACTGCCGGGAAGCGGCCGAGTCTCCGGAGTGCCCCGGAGATCCCGACCGTGACCGATCCACCGTCGATGAGCACGTCCCACACCGTCTTCTGCCGGCAGGCCACGCGACCGGGGAGGTACGGCCCGGTGTACTTCGCGAAGGTTCGTTCGTGCTCTTCCGTCCAGCCGAGGTCTTTCAGCGTATAGGGATACGATTCTCCGCATCGGGGCGTGGGTTGGCTCATAGTGACCGTACAGGGGTGGCCTGCGATGCGACAAGTCCTTTGTGGTCGCGATTCCTGGTTGCAGGGTGAGATGCACGTGCAGGGGAGTACCGGGGCCTGGAAGGCGACCGGTTCATCATGGATTCCATGGACCCGGCAGTCCCCTTGAGGTTCGTCTGGGATGCAACCAATCCGGATGCAAGTGCATGGCAAAACGAGATCATGACGGGGTCCTGGTGGCTCATCGAGGAGTACGTTATCCGACCGTAGGGGTCGGTTTCCTGCCGGATGCGCAGCAGGATCGGGATCAATCTCCCTGAAGCGGCCTCCACGCCCCGGGAGGAACCAGGATCTCAAACCGGGCCCCCCGGCCTGCCGTCCCCGTTTCATGGATCCTGATATCGGTCACGGAGAGGATATCCCGGGCAAAGGCGAGCCCGAACCCGGTGTTCTTGCCGTGGCCGTACCTAAAGATCCGCTCCTTCTCGTCGTCCGGGACTCCCGCGCCGTCGTCCTCGAAGACCACCGTGAGCGTCCCGTCAGCCAGTTCATCGGTCGAGATGCAGATCCGGGTGACGCTGCTCCCGTGCTGGATTGCATTCTCAATCAGGTTGTACGCGACTTTCTGTGCGAGAGGGTCGGCGTAGATCTCCACCGGGGCGACCCGGGTCGATATATCGACCTTTGCAAGGTGCATGCTGCCGATAGCCCTGGTGATCATCGGTTCGAGCGGCTGCCAGATCGGCTGGTAGGTGCCGAGCGTCTGGTACTCGCGTGAGAACTGGAGGTGTTTCTTGATATCCTCCACGATCTCGATCGAGCGGGAGAGATGCGTCTCGGCGTCGGGGTGCATTCGGTCCTCCGAAAGGAGTGTCAGGTGCCAGGCAAGCCCGGTGATCTCGTTGCCGATGTCATGGCAGGTTACCTGCGATAGGAGGGATAACTTCTGGTTTGCCGTTCGAAGGGCAGTCTCCGCCGCCTTCTGGTCGGTGATGTCTCTCGCGATCAGGACGATGCCGGCAGGCTCCCCTGCCGGGTTTCTGACGAGCGCCCCGGCGATACAGATGGTGCTGCCCCTGCCGTTGTGTGTCACCTCGATATCCGAGACCCGCCCCTCTTTTGCGACAGCAGTCCGGATCGCGGTACACACCGTATCGGGGATGAACCGGGTAATTGGCTGCCCCACGAGGCCTGATTCAGCCACGCCGAAGATTTCGGCAGCCGACGCATTCGCCGTGACGATCCTGCCCTCGGCGTCGACGAGGATCAGGCCTTCGGGTATCGTCCTGACGATATCGTCGGCCGCAGTCTGGGGGCTCAGGGTGAACAGCCTATGTCTTAAGATCGCATAGGCGATGAGCAGAGAGAAGATTCCGATCCCGATGAAGGTGGCATTGACGGTGTAGATCCCGAGGGGTGTGAGGACCAACTCGGAGAGAATGCTTAACCCGACGGCGGTTATGATGCCGATACAAAAAAGCAGGTTCTGACGCCGTTTTCTCCCAGGAGGTGCTTTCAGCCAGGATGATATGCCGGTGTATATCACCCAGCCAATTGCCAGGGTGATATAGGCCTTCTCCACCAGGTAGACGGGACTAGTGAATGCCGGGAGGTGGACATACCCAGTTCCGGGCTGGAAGGTCACCGTAACGAGCAGATCGGTGAAGAGCCCTACCAGAGCAAAGAGCAGGGCAGGTAGGTACAGGGCAGCGAGGAGAATGCCGTGCTTCTTCTCCCGTGTGAGGGGGTGGTCGGTGAAGACGAGGGTGAAATGGGTGGCGAGCGCAATGACGAAGATCCAGAAGGCGCCGGCCTTCAGCCAGAACATGAAGCAACCTTCATCACTGGCGAAGCGCCAGAGAAGAAATTCGTCCAGGGCCCAGTAGGTTGTGGCGAGCGTCAGCACGAGGAAGAGGCGGTTAACGGCCGATGAGGCGTTCCGCGCAAAGACGTACATCCCGAGGCTGTAGGTGATGAGTGCTGAGATGATGCAGAACCCGGCCAGGACTGGAGAGAGTACGTTGATGAGATCAGGCACGGCTGCTCACGCCCTTGCACCGTTGAGCCTTGTCCGGGTCATCCTGTGCTGTTCCAGATTACCATGGGGGATCATCGAAGAAATGCCTGTATATATTGACCTGTTCTATGGAAAAACGCTTTGATTTTCAATTAACGCTATCGGTCTAAGATCTATAAAAAAATAAGCCCGCCATGCCCTTGCGGATCTTGTCCGAGCAGGTGCGTGCGGTCTTCCCGGACCGCGTCCGGCTGCCGCAGACGCTTAATAACGGGCTCACGTTACAGTTCCTGCCGGGAAAGAAGGAATGAGCGGCAAGTATGTCCTCGGCTACACGGAGCGGGAGGCGGCGACCCTAATCGGGCTCCTCCACGGCGACACCCGGTACCCGGCAGGTTCACGGATGCTCGAGGCGGGGTGTTGCACCGGCTACCTCGACGTCCATGCTCACCATGGTAGGTCTACGCGGACGACTCCTGGCCGGGGGCTTCTGCTACACGTCCTTCAAGGTGACCGGGAGGATGTAGCCGGCGCCATGAGGTAGCCCCCGAACGCTGCAAGCCAGAAGAGCGCAGGGTAAACGATCATCCGCTCCGAACCGCCGTGACCGATGGGGCCGTAGAGATCCAGGACCCCGAAGTCGCTTGCCGCATGGGCCGCGAGGAAGATGAGGCCGAGAGTCCCAGCGATGATCGCTATCGCCTTCAGCGGTCCCTGGACGAGAGTGGAGCCGGCGATCGCCTCGAGGTTGAAGAAGAGGAAGGCCGCGAGCGCGAAGAGACCATGGATTCCGGGGATATCCAGCGTAAAGACGGCGGCGCCGATCGCCCCGATGCCTGCAATGACAAAGACGGGGAGGATCCAGCCTTTCCCGTAGGAGCGGTAGAGGAAGTAGCCGCCGGCGATGTTTAAGAGGCCGGCTACAAAGAGCGAGGCGTTGAAGAGCCATGCCGTCGCGGCGATCACACCGAGGTCGCTGATCGCGTTCGTGTAGATACTGTAGCCGGACGCCATGGCCGCGCCCGCCATGAGAACGGTCATAAACTGGACAGGGAGGAGGAAGAGCAGTACCCCTGCTATCGTCCGGGAGCCGTCTGCGGGATCAGTTCTATACATGCAGAGGAGGTAGAGCCTCTTTCTTGATATCTCCCGCGCATGCCGGGATCCAGTTCATGGTGTCTACTTCGTCGCCATCGTCCGGAGGATCGCCATGATGCCGGGCTTTGTATTTCTCACGAACGGCGAGCCGAACCCGCCCATCTCCATATCCCCGGACCCGAAGATCTCCTCGTTTAATCGGGTGGTGATCTCGTCGAATATCCGCTTATACGCGACACAGTGGGGGTCGACGCCCCGGACCTCACCGTCCGTGGGGGCGATCGCGTTGTAGGGGCGCCCGCCCCGGCAATATTTGATATGAGCACACCCGGCGCATTCCTGATCGACGTAGTCCTTGAAGGCGTGCATCAACTTCCAGGCCTTCGACCGGGCGAGGTCTTCGGCCGTAGGGCGGTCGCGGACGTTCCCCATCACGTACTTCGGCATCCCGACGAAGCGGTAGCAGGGGTATATGCTCCCGTCAGGGCCGATTGCGAGGGTGGTTCCCATGCAGTCCACGAACGTGCAGACGGTTCCGTGCCGGGTGAATATGCCCCTGCAGAGGTCGTTGATGTTCATAACCTCGATCCGGCCCAGGTTATCGAGATACCTGTCGAGGAGGTAGACCAGGAGTTCCCCGTACTCCTCCGGCTCGAGCGCCCACTCCTTAGGATCTTTGCTTCGGAGCGACGGCAGTGCAGGGTGGAGTTTGAGGGGGAACCCTTGCTTGAGGAAGAAGTCAAAGATCGTCTCCTTCTCCTTGACCGACCGGTTGGTGAACGTGCAGATAAACCGGACCTCAAGCCCGTTTTCCCGTGCTATCTCGTAGCCCCGCATGGTCTTTGCAAAGTAGCCCTTTCCTCTCTGCGCATCGGTTATCTCCTCGGGGCCGTCGATGCTCGAACCGATGGGAATCTGATATTCTGCGAGGATCTCTGCCAATTCCGGGGTGAGCAGCCAGAGGTTGCTCTGCAGGGCGAACGTCGGTGCAAGATGGGCGAGCCCCTCGGAGAGGATCGGGAGGGCCTGCCGGTAGAATTCAGCGCCGGCAAGGAGCGGTTCGCCGCCATGAAAGGTGATCGTGACCTGGTTGGACTGATAGTCTTTGAGCCATTCGGCAATCTCCCGGACCGTCTCGATGCTCATCCTCGGCGACCCTTCATCAGAACTCCAGCAGTAGTGGCATTTTGAGGGGCAGCCGAGTGTGGGGATGATCATGACATGGAAAGGGCTCTTCATGTACTGAACTCTCTCTAATGACGTTAAAATCTATTCATAGGGTCGCTTGCGCCTGCAATCCTGGCGGGATTTCATCACCCTGGAGAATCTTTGCAAGAATTGGTAGACCTCTTTGAGGATTGCAGCGGATGAGTGCACCGCGGGCCGCGGTGGAGGTCGCGTGAGAGGGGATCGGGGGATCCCCGCCGCGAGTATGTTCGCCTGCCTCGCTGATGACTAGTGGGCAGTCGTGCTCCCGATATCGACGCCCACTATCCCGACGACAGCGCCGGTCGCGTCCTTGATGGGAGCATACCCGGATATGATGATGGCGGTGGTGTTGTCCCACTCTTCGGTAGAGAGTTCGCTCTCTGCGGAGGGTCCGACAAACCCGGCGAGGAGCTTGGAGTCATCTCCCGTAGTCTGGTAGATGCTGCCTATCGCGGGTGTGTCGCCGGGTTTGTAGTCGGCATCAACGACATACTCGATGGTATCATTGACTTTGCGCATTGTATAGACGTAGAGGACCCCGGGGTTTTCGTCCCGGAAGGCGGCGAGTCTGTCGCGGATGGCGATGAACTCCGGTGTGGTCTCATCGCCCGGCTTGAGTGCGGCGAGGGCGTCGCCATCGATCTGGGCCGCAATCTCCGTTGCGAGGCCTTTCAACATATCTTCGGTGATCACGCTGCCGATGTCAACGCCGACAAGCCCGACGATGGAGCCGCTCGCGTCCTTGATGGGGGCATACCCGGAGATGATATAGGCAACGACACCGCCCCACTCTTCGATGTAATACTCGGGCTCAGCCGAGGGTTCTTCGAACCCGGCGAGGAACGCGGTGTCATCATCCGTGGGATAGTAGACCTCGCCTACTGCGGGCGCATAGCCTCTGCCGTAGTCTGCATCCACAACGTACTCGGTGGCGTTCCCGACCTTGCGCATCGTATAGACGTAGAGGACCCCGGGGTTTGCATCCCGGAAGGCGGCGAGCCGGTCGCGGATGGCGATGAACTCCGGTGTGGTCTCGTCGCCCGGCTTGAGTGCGGCGAAGGCGTCACCGTCGATCTGGGTTGCAATCTCCGCTGCGAGGGCCTTCAACTCTTCTTGTGTATTCTTTTCCGGAACCGGTTCAGCTCCCCCTTGCGAGAATACGACCCAGA
>NZ_LFRO01000020.1:0-278 GCF_001512385.1 Methanoculleus sp. DTU007
GTCCCGGCGGGGGCGACCCCGAAGGACGGGCCGTCGGCGGGGGTGACCATCCTGACGGCCCTCGCCTCCCTCGTGACCGGGAGAGCCGTCGACCCGACGCTCGCGATGACCGGCGAGGTGACCCTCTCCGGCGCGGTGCTCCCCGTCGGCGGGATCAAGGAGAAGGTCCTTGCGGCCCACCGGGCCGGGATCAAGACGGTCATCCTCCCGCGGGAGAACGAGCGGGATCTCGAGGACGTCCCCGAGGATGTCCGCAGCGATCTTACGTTCGTGACCGT
>NZ_LFRO01000020.1:479-1383 GCF_001512385.1 Methanoculleus sp. DTU007
TAGCTGCCGGAATCGGTGCCCCGATGTGCGGGATCTGTCCGGCCTGCGTCAATATGGGAGGAGATTGCATGGAACCTGACAAAAAGCGCCTGATCATCATAGGAATCGTTGCGTTCATCGGCGTCGTCCTCCTCGTCGCGGCGGTCATGTTCGGAGTTACGACCTTCGTCACCCTGATCACGGGAGTCGACGGTCCGCCGCAAATGTTGGTTGTGGAGGTGGTCGGGGAAGAGGGTCTGCAGAACGCATCCGTCATCCGTCTGACCGACCGGGACCTGCAGCAGCACCCGGTTCTTGCCACCGCGATCCGGGAGGCCGGCAGCAACCCCAACGTGCCGGCATCCACGCCGGTCCCGATGACGGGGGCCGAATGCCTCGCGCTCACCGAGTCGTTTGGTGTGTATACGGCGAATGCGCCGATCCTCGAGTACGACGGAGTATACTATGCTACCCGTGTTCTGATCCATTAGGATGCTTGAAGAGGTGCAGGAATTGAAGAAGGTCATAAACCCGGCAACCGGCTCAAAACGGCGGGGATAATCGTCACCTGCGGTCTTGCCGGCATCGTCGCGGTCGCGCTCGGCCTCATGCTCGCCGGCGCCCTCACCCTCTACGCTCACGAGAGTTCTGGGGAACAGCCGATGCTCTACGTCATGGAGCAGACGACACCAGGAGAGAACGTGGTCGTCCCCCTGACCGAGCAGGACTTCGAGCAGCATCCGGCGCTCGATGCGGTCATCCGTGGTAAGGAGCGCAACCCTTCGGCGTGGGAGTGGGGAGATCGGAGCCAGCGTGTCATCGGGGGAACCAACGTCTCCTACGCGGAGAGCAGGGCGCTCCAGGACGCCTACGGCCCCGGCCGGGAGACATGGGTCTACCCACACCTGGAGTACGAAGGGGCATA
>NZ_LFRO01000104.1:0-470 GCF_001512385.1 Methanoculleus sp. DTU007
GGTGTCGGGGTCACATTGACCGTCGGCGTTGGAGTGACGTTGACCGTCGGTGTCGGGGTCACGTTCTCTTCGACCGTGACGTTCACCGTCTCAAAGACGAGCGGACTGAGCGGCGTGTGGTCGTTGTTGACCAGCTGGACCGAGAGGTTGTGCTCTCCCGGCGTCACGTTCTCCCAGGTGTGGGTGAGGTTCGCGGAGACGACGTAGCCGCCGGTCGGCGGGATGGCCGGTTCGCTCTCATTCGTCGGTATCGGGGCGTCCAGGTAGTAGTGCAGGTGCCCCTCGCCCGGGGCGTTCGGCTGCCCGGTCGGCTCGACAAGCGTGAAGTTCGTGACATTCACGCTCACCGTGACGTTCCCGGTGGGGATGCTGGCGCCCTCCATGGGTTCAATGATGGTGACGTTCGCTTCGGCGGCCGGCGGGGTTGGCGTCACCGTCGGCGTCGGTGTGACGTTGACTGTCGGTGCCGG
>NZ_LFRO01000104.1:560-28270 GCF_001512385.1 Methanoculleus sp. DTU007
GTCGGAGTCACATTGACCGTTGGTGTCGGGGTGACGTTCACTGACGGCAGTCCCCCGGTCACGTTGAATGCCTGCTGGACAGGGCTCCCGTTCAGGAGGACCGGCACGTCAGGGCCCGGGAACTCGTGGACGCCAAGTACTCCCTGGTCAAGGTGGAGCATGGCGTAGAGGACCGGCGTTGCCTCCTCGACATCAATTGCAATGGTCACGTTCTCGTTCACACCCGGACTGATCGGGCTGAAACCGATGACCGGCCCCGGGGTTCCGTTCTCGTCTGCGTGAATGTCCGCCCATCCGGGTCGATGAATCGTGGCAGTGTCAACGACCACCGTAGCGTTTTCAATCGACTGGTCGGAGATGTTGATCGCCGGTGTCACGTTCTCTGCTGGCGGTGGAATCCCCGTCGGTGTCGGTGTTACGTTGACCGTTGGTGTCGGGGTCACGTTCACTGTCGGTGTCGGAGTCACATTGACGGCTGCCCCGAGTACAGTCGCATTGACTATCAGCGTATACGAGGCGTTCTCTATGGTGTGGTTAAGAGGTCCGTAAGAGTAGATGATGCTGTCGCCGTCGGTCACGTTCGTCACTGCAGGTCCGGTTGTACCCCGTTCGTCATTTATCCAGTATGTCCAGTTATGCGGAGTGCCGTTCACAATCTCGTTAGAGATGTTCATAATCGACAGGATGCTGAGGTTTCCCTCTTGTGGAGGCAGATCTTCAACAACCTGATACTCGAATGCACCAAGGTTTGAGGCTACGTCAAGGGCTCCAAGCACGCTAATCTGAGGCACCTCATACGTCTCGGTACTGTTAACCGGTGTAATGCTTACAATCTCATCCGGGTTCAGTTCAACAGGCCCCTCCCCGATCAGCACTGCCGTGCTTGCGGCAGCGATTGATAGGAGAAGAACGATGCACAAACTGAACTCTACAGGTCTTCTCATGCATATCCCCCCTTGCGGCCAAGGGGATAATCGTTGTAATATAAAAATATTGTCATAAAAATTTTTTAGTGGATATTAGGTCAAATAAAGGTTTGATCAGAGGCATTTCTACATCCTCATTCATCATGAACAGACACATCAACGGCTGGTCCCCAGCCGTCGTAAAAGCGGACGGCATGTTCTTTTGAGGCATGGGGTTCCGCTTGCAATCCTCGATGACCCGGCTTGCCTCTTACCCCGGCGCAGTTGACGGTTCCGGGTGCCATAGTGGAGCAACTTGCAGTCTGTGCAATAATATCCCCAAAAAAAGAGTAGTTAAGAGAATAATCCGCCTCTTCAGTACCCGGAACCGATACTTGCTGCCATCCCTCCTGGCCGTTTACGTCATTGCACGACTCCCACCAGAGGCTGACTCTCAGTCATCGTCTCTGTCGGGATCGGCGTCATGGTCTGATTTTCGGCTGCTGTCAGGTTCAGGGCCGGAGGCACCAGGACCCGGTCGATGATATGAATCACACCATTGGTTGTGTTGATGTCCATGATGGTGATGGTTGCATTCTCAACCATGACTTCGCCGTCGCTGGTGGTGACGTTTAAGGTCTCACCGGAAAGCGTGTTGAGCGTCGTCATGTTCCCGGCCTCTTCACCACCGAGGAGTCCGCTGATGATCTCGATGACGCCGCCGTCAGACTGGCCTCCTGTCTGGTTCTGGCTCATGTTGGTGAGGTTCGCTGCGGTGTACTCGCCCTCAATAACGTGGTACTGGAGCAGTATAGTCAGGTTCCCGGGTTCGTTCATGAGCTGGGTGACGGTATCATTGCCGAGCGCAATGAACGCTTCATTGCTTGGAGCAAAGACCGTGTACGGTCCCGTCGTATTCAGGGTGTCAGAGAGCCCGGCCGTATCGATTGCTTCGGCCAGCGTTGTCAAATTCCGGTCTTGATTGATGTACTCGACAATCGTCACATTTTCTGTCAGATTGACCGGTTGCCCGGTCTGGCCCACGGGTGTCATCGTTGCATTCTCGTCCCCCACCACTGCCGCCGTCACACCAAGCGGCATTGCCAGAAAGACGAGGATGCAGATGCACAGAGTCATCCATTGTCTCATTCTATCCATCCCCCCTTGGGAGGGGGGATGGATACGTATTCAATTATATAAATCTTATTTATGGTTGTGACCGGGTCTTGGTGATAGATCCGGTGACCGGGGCAATCTTCTCACTCCAGCTGCTAGGGAGATGAGCGGCCAATATCGACTCGTATTCCAGGAATCATTGCATCCGTTGGGATATAAGAGGCTTAGAGGCGTATCAGGACAGTCTTCTCCTCTGTGTACTCCTCGAGCGCCCGGCTGCCGTTCTCTCTGCCTATGCCGCTTGATTTCATCCCTCCAAACGGCACCTCCGGCGGAATCCGAAGATGCTGGTTGACCCAGACAATTCCCGCCTCGAGGCTTTCCGTCGCCCGGGCGATCACATCCGCGCTCCGGGTCCATACTGAGGCCCCGAGGCCGTAACGGCTATTGTTTGCGAGATCAATCGCCTCATCGAGGCCCGAGACGGTCGCTATCGGGAGCACCGGGCCAAAGACCTCCTCCGAGAAGAGGATTGAGTCATAGGGGACATCGGTTACAAGCGTCGGCAGGAAGAAGAACCCTCGTTTGTATGCTTCACCCTCAGGAGTCCGCCCTCCCGTGATGATCGTTCCCTCGTCCTGTTCCCGGGCGGTATCGACCTGGGTGACGACCCGCATGAAACCTGCCCGGTTGTTCAGCGGTCCCATGCTGACGCCGCGATCCAATCCGTTCCCGACGACGATCTCCTCGACCCTCGATTTTAAGTGTCGGATGAATTCATCCGCGATAGAATCAAAGAGATAGAGTCTTTTGACTGCCGTGCAGACCTGACCGCAGTTGTAGAATCGACCCCGGATGACCCCCTCAACCGCCATCCCGATATCGGCATCATCCGCAACGATCATGGGATCGCTTCCTCCGAGTTCCAGTGTGAGGTGCTTCATTGTCGGTGCGGCGTCCATGGCGACCTGCCTTCCTGTCCCGACTTCGCCGGTGAATGAGACCTTCCGAATGCCCGGGTTCCTCGCAATCTCGCGGCCGACGGTCTCTCCCGGGCCGGTGACGATGTTCAAGACGCCGGGAGGAAGCCCTGCCTCTTCGAGGATCTCTGCGAGCCGTATACAGGTCAGCGGGGCAGTGCGGGCAGGCTTCAGGACCATGGTGTTCCCTGCCGTCAGAGCCGCCCCGATCTTCCAGCCCATGATGATCGCCGGCATATTCCAGGGAATAATGGCACCACAGATGCCGAGCGGACGTCTCTGGACTGCAGCGTGGCCGTAGCCCCGGATCTTTAAGTACTCTCCCTGTTCCCTCGCAGAGAGGGCGTGGTAGTATTCAAGAATATTTGCAAATCCGTTGATCTCATCAACCGCTTCGCGGATGGGCTTTCCCTGTTCGGTGGTGAGAAGCGTCCCAAGTTCGGTGTTCCGGCGGCGAACCTCCGTTGCAGCAAAGAGGAGGATTTTTGAGCGAACCCGTGGATCTTTCGTCGACCAGTCCGCGAATGCCTCCCCGGCGGCCTCTACAGCAGCCCTGACGTCGTCCTCGTTACCGAACGGCACCTCCTCGATCAGATCCCCCGTAGCTGGATTACGCACCTCAAAGACCTTTCCGGAGGCTGCGTCACACCACTCACCGTTGATCAGCATCTTCATGGATGATCGTTATGACCGGGGTGGTAATATGTGCTCTGGGTCACCCACGGAACTCACACCGGCACCTGCCGATAGGGATGGCCATCATCGCCGACATCCCCGCAAGAAGGAGAAATGCGGGCAAGAATCCGATCTCTCCTGCGACCAGCCCGGCAAGGGCGGGAAGGACTGTAAACCCTGCGTATGCGGAGGTGTTGAAGAGCCCGGTCATCACACCCTGCTGGATCTTCGTCTCTGCGAGGAACGCAAGGATTGCGACAATGATCACCCCTGTAAGGGCGCCGATGATTGGAAAGGCATAGGGGGTTACGTAACTTGCCCCGACCGCCCCGGCCATAAGGAGCGAGGAGATCCGGATGGTCGGAGCGGGACGGAAGGTGATACGGGGCGCGATGAGCACGGCAACGACGGTCGCAACGTTGATCGTTGCAAGCTGCAGGGCAAGAAGCGACGAATCGTTTCCGCTATACTCCGGGTAGATGGCTGCCACTGCCCCGGTCATCCCCACCAGGACGACTGTTGCCGCAAAGAGCCAGAAGTAGTTTCTGACGATCCCGGCAAGATCCGCTCTTGCGAACGTTTCGAGTTTGCTCTCCCTGATTGCGACGCTCGTCGCAAGCGCGGGGATGGAAAGTATCGTAAAGAGGGCTATCCCCGCGAGGTGGTTATCGAGCGTCGAATCGAGCCAGCCTGTCGCGAGGAGCCCCATGACCAGGCCGAGGTTCTGGGCCGCGACGACGTACCCGCTGATCCGCCCGGATGACGGGTGCGAATTCGCCCACGCGAGTGCCGCTGAGAAGAAGAGGCCGGCCCCGATCCCCTCGATTCCCCGGAAGATGAGGAGGGGAAGGCCAGAGGGGAAGAGCAGGATGAGGACCCCGCTTGCGAGGGTCAGGAGAAGGCCGGCACGGATGAGCGGGACACGGCCGATCCGGTCGCTCGCTATCCCCGCCGGCAACACCGAGATGAATGTGCCCAGAAAGTATGCGGCGTAGACCGCACTCTGGGCTGCCGCCCCATCCGCGAAATCCGGGAGCACGGGAACGACGGCGTTTGATAACGCCATCACCACGAATATCCCGAGAAGGATGGGGAGGCTCCGCAGCATACCTAGATCATGCGGTAGGTCTCGAGATTCATGGGAGAGTGCGTCTCGATGCGGTGCCGCTTATATATGGAACTTGCAAGGTCGATTGTCTTATTCTCATCACCATGGATGGTGAAGATCTTCTCCGGCCGGGGCTGGAGGTGAGCAACGTAGTTCATCAACTGCTTGCGGTCAGAATGGCCTGAGAATCCGTCGACCGTCGCGATCTCAAGATTGATCACGATCGTCTCACGCCATCCGAGCGGGATCTCGCGCCAACCTTTCTGGATCCGCCGCCCGAGCGTCCCCTCTGCCTGATAGCCGACGAAGATGAGCGAGTTGCGCTCGTCGGGACCGAGAGCCTTGAGATACTCCATCACCGGACCACCGTTGAGCATACCGCTCGTCGTGATGATGACGCAGGGGTCGCCTGAGATCACCTTCTCGCGGAGATCCGGCGAATCGACCTGGACGAAGGCCTCGGAGAGGAAGGGGTTCATACCCTCGCGGAAGATCTGGTTTCGAAGGTCGCTATTCAGATACTCCGGATAGGTCGTGTGGATCGCCGTCGCTTCCTTGATCATACCGTCGAGGTAGATCTTCACTGCCGGTATCTTCTCTCGCCGGATCCCCTCTTCGAGGGCAAGCATGACCTCCTGCGACCGGCCGACGGCGAACGCGGGGATGATCACCTTCCCGCCGCGCGTGATCGTCGTCGAGATCATCTCGTAGAGTTTCTCTTCCGCCTCCTTCCTCTGCGGCTGGATATCGTTCGCTCCGCCGTAGGTGCTCTCCATGAAGAGGGCTTCAAGCCGGGGGAAGGACGATACCGCGGGAGAGAAGAGCCTCGTCTTCTGGTAGTTGAAATCCCCGGTGAATGCAATGTTGTAGAGCCCATCGCCGATGTGGAAGTGCGCGATTGCCGACCCGAGGATATGCCCCGCGTTGTGGAAGGTGAGCTTGACATCGGGAGCGATGTCCGTCACACTGCCGTAATTGAGAGTGATGGAGTGCTTTATGTAGGTTTTTACCTCGTTTGAGGTGTAGGGGATCTTATCCGTCTCTTTCCGGATAACATCGAGGTAGTCGAGCTGGAGCATCGCCGAGAGGTCCCTCGTCGGAGGGGTGGAGTACACCGGCCCCTCGTAGCCATACTTAAAGAGGAGGGGGACGAGAGCACAGTGGTCGAGATGTGCGTGAGTAAGGACGACCGCATCGAGCGTGTCGAGGGGGTAGATCTCGGGCACGTAAAGGTACGGCGTCCCGTTCGCGGTGCTCCCTGGCTTCTCGCCGCAGTCCACCAGGATCTTGCTCTCCGGCGTTGATATAAGGAACGCAGCACGGCCGACCTCACGGCAGCACCCGAGCGTGGTAACCCGCAGCCACTGGTCTTTGCTTGTGACCTCCCGGTGGATGCGGCGGCCGATCGCCCGCAGGAATGCCTTGCGCTCGTCCTTCACCGACCGCAGATAGGTGCGGATCTGCTTCACCGTCGCGCTCTCGATTGGCGGCGTTCGGACTACCTTCGGCGTCCAGCCGATCTGCTTTGTGATCTCCCGGAGGGTTATGCCGTTCTTGCCGATGACTACCCCGGGCTTTTCTGCCTCGATCAGGACTTCGCCCGTCTCCGGGTCGAAGAAGAGATCTGTGATCCCGGCGCTTTCTGGAACAACAGCCCGGATCTCCTGGGCCGCCCGTTCAGGGTCTTCGAGAATATTCGGGCGCACGACGATGCGCTTGCGCAGGTCTCGCGCCAATATTTTTATAAGATCTGCCTGGTCGGCAAACAGTTTCGGGTCGTCGGTGTAGATTACAAGTTCAGGGCCTTCAAACTCAACATCTGAGACTGTGATCCCGCTGGGAACGATCTTGTTGATCTGCTCCTTAAGTTCCTGAAGTTTCTCTTCAATCACCATTAAAATCGTCCTAAAAAATGTCAGGTTGTCGAGCGGGCTACCGAGGGTCTCTGCACCCCGCTTTCTATATGTTCTTCGTATTTGTCCTTCGTGATCACGACGAGCATAATATCCTCCCCCGACGCGGAGTCACGGCGCATCGCTGATCGGACAGCGCGAAGGGCGAGGTCTCGCGCCTCATCCTCTTTCATATCGGCATGGTACTGATCTTCGAGCACGCCGTAGGCAAAGGGAGACCCGGAACCGGTGGCGACGATCTCCTCTTCCTTGGTTGCCCCGCCCATGGCATCAACGGAGTAGATGCTCGGTCCCTCATTATCGAATCCGCCTACCAAGAGCTGGACATAGTAGGGATAGTAGCGATTCTGGTTCAAGTAGTTCGAGAGCAGGGTAGATGCTGCACCGACCGACATGGTCTTTCCACGGCGCATCTCAAAGAGGTTGCACTCGACCTGCATGATTCGGACGAGTTGTTGCGCGTCGCCGACGCCGCCGGCAGTGGTCATACCGATCCTCGGCGTGATCTGGTATATCTTCTTGGCACGCTTGCTCGCGATCATGTTCCCCATCGTCGCACGCATCTCAGTGGCAAGGACGACTCCGTTATCAAAGATCAGTCCTACCGTGGTTGTGCCCTTCATAATCTCCTGGGAAATATCAAGCATTGAAGCACCCCTAAAACCATTAAAACGCTTTATCACGCTCAAAAGCGGTTATGCGTATAACGATACCATAAAACATAAATTTATCGTCGTGCCGAATTTTTGGCACGATATGATAAGCATCTATATGTTATATGAATGTTGCCCCTTAATTCTTTCGTAACCCCTGTTGCTCGGGCAGCAGGACTTTGATCAACTCCCGATCGAAGAGCATGGCGATAAGCCGCTTGTTTCCATTGACTACCGGGAGCTGGTCGACTCGGGCGCGCTTCATCTTTAATGCGCACTCACTGACCTCGGAGTTTAAGGGGACGGCAAGAACGTTCTTGACCATTGCATTCTTCACCGGGATTGGGAGCAACTGGATCCTTGAGATACCGTAACTGATGGTGTGCACATCCCGGATACTCTCCCAGGTCCACTCATCGTCATCCGTACCGTTCGAGAAATCGCTGACCTCGACGCCGTCCTCGATACGAGTATGTCTGATGAGGTCCCGTTCCGATATGATACCGGTCAGCGTGCCGTCTTCCATCAGGATGGGAATGGCGTCATAACCGGAGATCTCAAGGATTCGTCCGACAAGCGAGAGGGGGGTCTCTTCCCAGAGGGCATAGGTCTTGCTGACGTAGTTGTCCTTGATCGGTATGTTCAGGCGCATCTGAGCAATAGCACCGATGAGGTCGGCCACGCTGATGAGCCCGACCATTGACCCATCTTCCACGACCGGGAGCCTTCTTATGTTGTGATGCACCATCAGACTGGCCGCCTCAGAGATTGATGCATCAGGCCCGATGACGATCGGGTCAGGTGTCATCAGGAGCCCAAGCTGGGTCTCATCTGTTTTCCGGAGGAGATCTTTTCGGGTGATGATGCCGACGAGTTCACCGTCTTTTAAGACCGGCACACCGCTTATGCCCGTGCGCTTTAAGATCCGCAGGACATCGTCCCGGTTTCCGGGAATCTCGACACAGACGACGTCGGTGACCATGAAGTCCCGAACAAGCATCTGCTGCGAAGAGGTTATGATCTCACCACCGTTGTCGTTATGGGACTGTTGCGCACAACGTACTCGGTCACGCTGCCAAGCAGGAGGCGATCGACGCCGCTCTTACCGTAGGAACCGAGGAAGATGCGGTCGGCACCGAGTTCTTCGGCGAGAGAGATAATCTGTGACCCAGCATGCCCCTGCCGAAGATGAGTGGTAAGCGAAACACCCACTTCATCGGCCTTCTTTCGAGCGGATTTGAGGATATCCTCGCCTTCCTTCTGCAAAACACTATAGATAATCTCGAGTGTGTTGTCCATGGGAAGGGATGAAAAGAGCCCGGATTCGACAACGTAGACGGCATGAACATCGGTGTCCCGACCAACCGCATCATCGAGAGCTTCCTGCAAAGCCCGGTTGGCTGGTTCGGAACCATCTATTGCAACAAGTACCTTACGGAACATACACACCACGCAGAACAGATACTTCTTAAGTGTTTTTCTACTGCATGGTTAAAACGTTTTGGCAAATGAATGATGGATTCAACCGTTTTACAACTGTTGCCCTGATGTCTTTGCTGAAGGAGAGGTTCCCCTTTGCCGGATCGATGACGATAAATGATGCTTTTTGCCTTTCCTCGATATATCCGCTGTTTCCGGCGAGTTGAGCCCCTGCAACGGCGGCGCGAAGGATCTCTTCTGGGGGCGCGCGGTAGATTGTCGCTGTGAATGCCATCTCCGAAAAGAGGTCCGGCTGGACGAACATGACATTATCCGTCCCGAGGAGGAACCTGCCGCCGAGTTCGAGGATACGCTTGATCGGCGGGTGGGCCGACGATGCTGCGACGCCGAGCAGCCAGTTTGATCGCGGGCAGACGGCGATGGGAATTCCCATATCGACGATTTGCCGGAGTTGTGCGTCTGTAGCATGGGTGCAATGGACAAGGAGGTCGGGTTCAAACGCGAGTGCATCATCGATGTCGTTCTGGTTCTTCTCCCCGGCATGAAAGGCGACGAGTTTCCCTGCGGCTCGTGCATTCCTGACGACCTCTTCGGCATTCTTGATATCGTGGACGCTGCTGATGCCCGCACCGTCGCTCACCAGTTCCCCTCCTTCGCGGCCGAGGATGACGGGGCGGCAACAGAGCCCTGCGGCGGCCTCCCGCAGCGCCGCGACTCCTTCGATCCCTCCCTCTCGAAAGTCAGCAAATCCGGCCGTTCCGGCTGCGATCATCGTTATCATGCTCGAACGCATTGCCCGAACGAGGTCATCCCGTGGGGTTGCTGCAAGGATCCTGTGTTTTAAGCCGTTTGGGGGTTTGACGAGGTCTGCGAGGCTCCCATGAGCGGGGAGATCCATCGCCACGGTGTCGCCGAGGTGGGTATGAGCGTTGAAGAGGGCGGGCACGATCCAGCGATCCGGTCTCCGGGAAAGGGGTTCTATCGAGGTTATGATACCGTCCGAGACGGTGATACTCACATCTTCTTCCCTGAGTTCTTCACCAAGGAGTGCCCGACCGGTGACGACGTATGATCTGGTTTCCTGCATCTTGGACCTTTGTTTTATATATTGCGAGGGAGAATATTTCAGTATGGCGAAAAAATCTGGCGGGAGACTGGTATCCTCTGCCGGCCTGGTCAACTACTATGACAGCGAAGACCACCGGGCCATCCATATCAGCCCGAAAGCGGTGATCGCTGTGACCATCGTGACCGGAGTGGCAGTCTTTGTTCTCAATGCCCTCTTCTAATCCTTTTTGCTCTTCAGTGCCGCCCTGATGATATCCTGCTCGGGCGTGAAGTAGACGGTATCGTGTCCGGTCCAGGTCCGGCAGTTTCTAAAGACCACCGCAGGGACTCCCTGGTGGCTCTCGCCCATGACGAAGTTTGCGAAGGCTGCTATCTCATCGACCACTGCTTCCTCGGTGATCTCAAGGACATGGCCGAAGAGATCGGTGTCGCCCCGGTAATCGTTGATCGCAGTCATCCCTGCCCACCCGATAGCAATGCCGGTCTGGCCGCGCCTAAACGACCGACCGCAGGTGTCGGTGATGAGCACCCGGACATTTTTGCCGGTGATGCGGCGGATAGAGTCCCTGATCTCGGCAGCCGCCCCCATGGGATCGGGCGGGAGAATGATGATCCGGCCGTCTTCAACGTTGCTGTGGTCGACACCCGCCCGCACGCCGATATGGCCGGAAGGTAACTCCGATAGGATGAACGGGTACTCAAGCAGGATATCGGCGGACGAGTCCAGCACCGCCTGGACAAAGCGGGGATCTTCCTTGGTCTTTTCCGCGATCCGCACCGCGTCCGCACCGGGGGTGATCGTGGCGAGGTCCCGGGTGAAACCTTTTGACTTTGAGTAGACCGATGAGGCGACGGCGAGGATATCCCCATCCTGAAACGCGACCCGTTCACAGATCAGGGCAGGCAGGTCGTCGCCCTGCTGTATCAGGGGGAGGCCCAAAACTCCGATTACCTGGATATCCATGGAATTCATGGATCAGTGATCGTCTTCACTTCCAGAAAAAGGCTCGGGTTCTCTTGCGGAGGATGACGCGGGATTTTGGGATTATTCGCCCCGGGAAGGGGCGCAACGCATCCTCGAGAGGAGGAGAGCGTTCGGGGCATGATCCCCGAAGGCGCGAGCACTGACGATTCGGAAACGATCAGGGGCCTTCGCGGTGCAACAGGCACAAATGGACGAGACAAGGGGAAAGCCTGGTGGCCGTGACCCGCGGGAACGCGCACCGCTGGTGCTCGATACTGGAAGAGCAACCGGCCGTCTGGAGCAGAGGTTCGCGAAAAGGAGAGACACCTGCGGTGCGACCACGATCACCCGCAGGGCAGCCCCACGTCCTGCTTCAGCCGGAACTCCGGTTCGAACGAGGCAATCAGGTCGAGGTACTGCTCGACGGTCCGGGTGATGAGGAAGTTCTCCCGCACCCTCTCGCGCGCTGCGTGCCCAAGTTGCTTGCGGAGATCAGGGTCGCGGAGCAGCTGAACGATCCTCTTTGCCGCCTCATCGACCGAGGAGACCAGAAACCCGGTCTCTCCATCGCGAATCTGGTAGCGGATGCCGCCGACGTTCCCCCCGATCACCGCTGCACCCTTCCACATCGCCTCCGATACTGTCAGCCCGAACCCCTCCCGGAGGGACTTTTGCAGGACGACCGCCGCCCGCCGCTGGAGTGCGTTCACAAGTGCTCCGTCCTGGACGCTCATCACGATGACCCGCTCGCTACGGTGGGCGAGAAGCGATCGGTAGACCTCGGCCCCCTCCGGATCGTCGGTCGCAACGTTCCCGACAAGAACCAGGGTGCACTCCTCCTCTTTTCGCGCCATCTCAAACGCCTTGATAACCCCCACAGGGTCCTTCCAGTGATCGAACCGTGAGATCTGCACAACCAGAGGGAGATCTGTCGGGATACCGTAATGTTCGAGGCGCTCGTCAATGGCGCTCTCCGAGAGTTCCCGGTTCACGATGGAGAAGGGGTCGATCCCGGGCGTGAAGAAGACCTGCGGTCTCTTGAGATCCAGGCGGTACTCTCCGCAGGAGAGGACGATGGCGTCGTACTTCTCTATGAACGGGACGAGGTAGTTCCAGACCTCCCGGTTCGGCGCAGTCAGGTCAAGGTGGCAGCGCCATACCCAGGGGCTCTTCTTCCGGTAGTGGGTGATCAACGGGAGAGGCTGGGGGTCGTGGACGAAGACCACGTCGTGGTCGAGGTGGTTGCGCACCGCGTTCTCGTAGACGACACGCTCGTAAATCTCCTTCTTGCGGTCGGTCAGGTTGATCTCGGCCCCCTGGAGGGCGTTATGAAACTTCTTTGTCACGCTGAAGAAGTCCGGGGGGCCGTGAACGACGCGCCACCCGGTCTCTATGCCGAGACTGTTCATCAGAAGCGTCAGGGATGCAAGGATCTGCGAGACCCCGCCGCCGTAGTACGTGGAGTTCATGTGCATGACATGAAGGTCGTGGAGCGGTCGTGCCTTCGCCTTGATACGGCGCACGGCCTCTTTCCCGATAAACGGCTCATAGTCGTCGATTGTGTGGATCGCGTTCATCCTGATCGCCCTCCCCCTCCTCGCGATCACTCTTATGCATAGCGGCAAATTCCTCTCCTTTCGCCCCCGGCACCAGGTGCCCGGGCCCCCCTGTTCAATCCTGCACAACCGTTATATGGGTGTCGCGGCACCCACCAGCGAGGAGGCCCATATGGTAGAGATATCAGGATCTCGGGGCGACCTGCCGGGCAGGCACGAGTCGTACTGGATGGCCACTACGGCGCAGACATCTCATCCCCCTCTGTCGGGGGATCTGGAGACCGATGTCGCGGTGATCGGCGGCGGGATTGTCGGGATCACCACCGCCCTCCTGCTCAAGCGGGCAGGCTACATGGTCACCGTGATCGAGGCGGACCGGATCGCCCGGGGGGTGACGGGCCGCACGACGGCAAAGATCACGTCGCTCCACCGGCTCATCTATGCCGAGCTCATCGATCGGTTCGGGAGCAGCCAGGCGAAGCAGTATGCCGACGCGAACCAGGCGGCGATCGAGATGGTCGCATCCCTCGTCCGGGAATACGATATCCCCTGCGACTTTGTCAGGAAACCGGCCTACACCTATGCGGAGTCTGAAGAGGAGCGTGATCTGGTCGCGGCGGAAGCGGATGCGGCACGAAGCCTCGGCCTTCCGGCGACGTTTGTGGAGGACGTCCCGTTGCCGGCCAGAACCTACGGGGCGGTACGGTTCTCAGACCAGGCGCAGTTCCATCCATTAAGATACCTCCTGTACCTTGCTTCCCTGATTCCGGGCGACGGGAGCCGGATCTTTGAGAAGACCCGGGCGCTCGAGGTCCAGGACGGCGGCGGATGGTGTGCGATCCGGACGGAGAACGGGATTATCACGTCCCGGGCGGTGGTCCTTGCGACCCACTACCCCTTCTACGACAGCCCCGGGTTCTACTTTGCCCGGATGGAGCCCTCGCGCTCCTACGTAATCGGGGCCCGGATCGACGAGCCGTTCCCGGAGGGAATGTTCATCAACGCCGATGGGCCGGTCCACTCATGGCGCTCACAGCCCGCCGAAGGGGGTGAACTCGTGCTCGTCGGCGGCATGGAGCACCGGACCGGCGAGCAGGTGGACACACGGAGGCACTACCGCGACCTTGAGGCCTACGCACGGTCGGTCTACCCGATACGGTCCGTCGACTACCGCTGGTCAACGCAGGACTACATCACCATCGACGGCGTCCCGTACATCGGACCGCTCGCCGACGGCCACGAGAACGTCTACATCGCGACCGGATTCCGGAAGTGGGGGATGACCAACGGCACCGCGGCCGCGATGATCCTTGCCGATATGATCCTGGGGCGCGCGAACCCCTGGGCGGAAGTCTATGCCCCCGACCGGTTCAAGCCCGCAGCATCGGCCCGGCGGTTCCTCGTCCATAACATCGAGGTGGCCGAG
Organism: Methanoculleus sp. DTU007; assembly: GCF_001512385.1. Classification (NCBI taxonomy): domain Archaea; kingdom Methanobacteriati; phylum Methanobacteriota; class Methanomicrobia; order Methanomicrobiales; family Methanomicrobiaceae; genus Methanoculleus; species Methanoculleus sp. DTU007. The sequence goes on from NZ_LFRO01000104.1 coordinate 14,365, forward strand.
AGATACATCGGCGGCGTGATATCCCGGCCGGCCGGGGATCTCCGGGACGTTGCACCCGGCGAGGGGAGAATCCTGATGATCGAGGGCGAGAAGACCGGGATCTTTCGAGACCACGAGGGGCGGGTCCACGCGGTCAATCCCACCTGCAGCCATCTCGGGTGCATCGTCGCCTGGAACAGCGCCGAAGAGACCTGGGACTGCCCCTGCCATGGTTCCCGCTACGATCCCGACGGGAAGGTGATCCACGGTCCGGCGGTGAGGGATCTTAAGCCGCGGGGTGGGTGAGAGGGCAAGAATATTGAGAGATGACGGAGGAGAGACCCAACTCGCACCAGTCCACTCACACTTGATCTTCGGTTTGCCTGGCACGGATTTCGTGGGGGTATCGCCACGACTGCCCGCCCCCTTTAGGGGTCGGGAGGAGCGCGAAGCGCGGGTGGTGGGGGTTACAGAGATCTATCACTCCGTGGAGACAGGGGAGGGGGGATGCTCCCCCCGCACCTAGCGGTGCTTGAACTCCGGGCGTTCCGCCCGTCGTTCCTCGAAACTCATCGAGTTTCTCAAGCTCCGCTCTTTCAGAGCGTCGCACTCCCCTGAAACCCTCCCCCATATGGCGATTGCCCCCCGGTCCACTGCACCGGGCGGTGCTCCTGCCCCGTCCTTGGCAAAATGCTGCAACTAAAAACCTTCGCCGATCACTACATGGATTCATTGTGGCATCAGAAAACTCCGGATGGATAATTATAAATCCCGCCACCCGCACACTCCCATTAACCATGTACCTCGTCATCCGCTGCCCGGGTTGCCGAACCTTCACCTATGTGGATCGCTATCAGCGCTGGAGGCTCTGTCCGATGTGTGGTGAGGCGATCAACGTAGGACAGGTGCCCGTTTACCTGGATGCAGATGACTTTTTGGATGCAGAGCAGGTGGTGAAGCAGCTCGAGGCGTATCTGCACCGGACCGGGAAAAAAGACTTGACGGATCAGGATATCCAGCAGTTGCGGACCCAATACGCCAGATGGGTGAAGAACCGGACCTGATCACCAGAGATGCCCGCAACCGGGACAGAGTATACTCACTCTTCTACCGCAGTGCGAACAGTAAAGCCCCGTACGCTCGTTGTATGTCAGAGGCCTTCCGCATTTCTTACAGTGAATCGGGGCCTCGAACCCACACTCATGCCTGACCATCAGTCCAGATATTTGAAGTCCTTCACAAAAAGATTTCCTTTTCCCCGGTTTGCTATATCCCCGGTAAAGTGGATAAGCGTCCGTCCTTCGTGCTGAACCACGCCGACCTTTTTAAAGGTAGGGAGCATCTCCTGTGCGGTTCCATAGACGTAACAGGACCCTTCTTTCATGTTCGCACCGGGACGGCTGCAATTTCCATGAACAATCACCGTGCCGCCGTGCATCTCCGCTCCGGCCATATCCCCGGCATCGCCGTGCACGATCACCGTGCCCCCGGCGATATGCTCTGCGAGGAAATCACCGGCACGGCCGAAGACCTCCACGGTTCCGCCGGTCATCCCCTTTCTGCCGCCGCGATACCCCGACGCGCAGTAGTCGGCGGCGTCGCCCCGGCAGATGATGGTCCCGCCCGTCATCTCCCGCCCGAGCCAGCCGTCGGCGTTGCCGTGGATCTCGATCGTTCCGCCGCTCATGAAGTTGCCGCAGTGCATCCCGATATTGCCGAGGACCGTGATCTTCCCGCCGTCCATGTACTCGCCGATCCTCTTTAAGCGGAACGTATCAGCCCCAGATATGACAACCTCGACGTCTTCCGCCCGGTCGGCATCGCCCTCCACCGAGACCGTGAAGACCTCGTTAAGTCCAAGCTCCCGGTTCCCTCGCCAGACAGAAAGATCGGTGCCTGATAGGAAGTTCTTTGGGACGATCGCCTCCGCCTCGATGGGAATGAACGACTTTGCAGCAGGTTTCATCGCAAGTGTGACCTTCATATCTCCGTCTCCGTCTCAATGCACCGGTTCCGGTTCAGGTACTCCTCCTGCACGGGGTAGTTGCTCATCCGGACGGTGTAGTAGCGTTCGAACTTCTCGATGAAGTCAGGATCCTTGCTCATATCGTAGTTCTCCGGAACCTTCGGCCTGACCCAGAACGTGGCGTTGCTCCCGTGCACCAGGCACTCGCCCCGCCGGGCGACGACCCTGCCCCGCTTGATCGTGTACTCGGTCTGGCTGAATCCGTCGATCACCTTCTGGTACTCGGCCGAGGGATCGACCTCGTCGATCTTGAGCGGATAGATCGCGATGTCCGCGTCGGCGCCCGGCGCGAGGTGCCCTTTCCCGAGATCCTGGATCCCGAGCGCCTTCGCCTGGCCGGCCCGGGTCATCACCGCGATCTCGTACCAGTCGAGTTCGCGCTCGATCGCCGGGAGTGGCACCCGTGACCCGGTATCGGGGTGGACCGTCGCGAACTCGGCGTCGCGGTAGCGCTTGCTCATCAGGAGGGCGATGATCTCCGGGTACTTGACGAACGGCGCACCGTTCGGGTTATCCGTCGTGAGCAGGCACTGCCACGGGCTCTTGGTGAGGAGCGCGAGTTCGAGGCCGATCGCCCACATGATCGAATTGACCAGGTTCTTGCGCCGGTAGACGACCGGGATGATCCCTGAGCCGGTCTCGAGCTCCACGTCGTGGTTGCTCCACTTGTCGTGGTGGAGGCGGTAGAGGTTGAACTCCATCGGCCCGTCGGCGGTCATCGTCGTCGTTCGGCCAAATAGGATCTGCCCCATGTCGATGACGATCTGCGGGCGCATGTTGACAAAGTTTGCAATGGGCTCGCTCTTCGAGCAGAAGTCCTTCCAGTCCGAACCGCCGTAGGCATGGTACTGGACGTGCGTCGCATACAGCGTCTGCCTTTTCGGATTCAGGTCTGGGACGAGCCCGAGCGAACCGAGCGTGCAGGTGTAGTTCCCCGGCGTCCCCAGGTTGTTGCAGTGGAGATGGACTGAGTGCGGGAGGTGGAGGAGTTCGTTCGCCTCGATGACCGACCGGATGATCTCCGCAGGCGTCACCTCAAAATACGGCACCGGATCACGGATGCACGTGACGTTCTTGCCCCACTGCCAGGCCTCGGTGCCGCCGGGATTCGTGAGCTTGACGGCAAACCCCTTGACCGCCCGGAGCGTCCAGGCGATGATGGCCGCGACCCGTTTTACGTCGCCGTCCCGGATCGCCTCCATGATCGCCCAATTTCCGTCGAAGAGGGTGTTTGCCATCATGTCCTGCAGCGGCGTGTAGGTAAACTCCTCGTGGGTGTGCCGGGCCTCGAGCGGCGCCATAGCGCCCTCGAGCAGGGTGGTGTAGCCCATCACGCTGTAGCGGTAACTGTTGCCGTAGGTGGTCGGGACGCTGTAGCCGGAGGTGGCGTGCATCGGTCCGTGCCGGGGCGTCCTTCCGGCCCGCATATCTTCCGGGCTCATGTAGCGCCCGAAGTTCACCTTCGTCCCGCAGACGTGGGTGTGCGAGTCAATCCCGCCTGGCAGGGTGAGCATCCCGCGGGCATCGATCACCTCCGCCGCATCGCTCACCTCCTCGACGATCCTGCCGTCGCGGATGGCGATATCCATCACTTCGGCGTTGATCCCCCGGAGCGGATCGATCACGCAGGCGTTCTTTACGAGGAGTTCGCTCATCGCGCTCTCGCCTCCTGCATCAGCGTGTACATCTTTAAGAGGACCTCCCGATCAGAGGGGTAGACGGTGGAGATGACCTTCCTCGTCCGGATGGGCACCCCGTCCATCCGGTAAGCCGTCCCTTCAGCATCGATCCCGGTCACCGCAACGGGGATCTGGACGTTGCAGAACGCGGTCGTGGCATTCGGGTAGGGATCGAGCTGGACCACCGGGATCTCCGCGAGGTGCTCGAGGCACTTCCGCGGGAAGTGGGCGGCCGGGTCGCTCCCGACGATCAGCGCCGCGTCGCACTCTTTCCGGGCCAGGATGTCCACGGCCGTCGTCTCCCCGGGGTTGTAGAAGGCGATTCCCCGGGAGAAATCGATTCCGAAGGGGTAGCCGGTCATCCAGGTGTTCACTTCGTTCGACCCGTAGACGTTGTAGTGGCCCCGCATCGCCGAGATGGTGAACTTCGTGTGCCGGTTGAGTTCCGAGACGAGTTCGATGGCGTTTCGGATGTTCTTGTACTTCCCGCGGGTCATCGTGATCCCGAGCCCGAAGTAGACTGCCCCGAACTTTGCGGACTTGCAGAGGTTCGCTACCCGGATGAGTTGCTCCCGGGTGACGCCCGCGACCGTCCGCGGGATCGTCTCGGTCTTTCCGCGGACGATCGCACGGAGCGCCGAGAGAACCGCGTAGTCCCCACCGGGCTTGACACGCACGAATTCGTCGGCGATCTCCGCGGTCTCGGTCTTCCTGACGTCGACGACGATCACCTTCCGGTCGCGGAAGGCGTTCTCAAGGAAGAAGCCCTCCGCGTAGCGCGTGTAGCGGGAGAGATGGCGGGGATGGGCATCGATAGGGTTTGCGCCCCAGTAGACCACCAGATCTGCCCGGTTCTTCACCACCCCAAGGGTGCAGCCCGGGTGCCCGACTTCCTGGATGGCGAGGATCGACGGACCGTGGCAGACCGAGGAGGTATTGTCGATGACGCCCCGGACGAGTTCGGCCATATGCACCCCCACGCACTGCGCCTCCCCATGCGTGCCGCTCCACCCATACAGGAGCGGGCGCTCTGCCGCAAGAAGCATATCGGTGGCATACCGGACGGCCTCATCGTAGGTGATATCCTTCCAGGTCTTTCCATCGCGCATGATGGGGTTTTTCAGCCTCTTTTCGCCCATGAACTTCTTTGTCCCGAGTTCGCAGGCGTTCGTGACGGCGACGACACGGTCCCCCTCCACTTCAACCTCGATGTCGTCGCAGAGACATCCGCAGAAGGGGCAGACCGCATCCTTAACGATCATAAGCGAGACCTCCCAGTTCTTCCATCAGTTCATGAACCGTCTTCGGCTCTTCATCCGTCGGTTCGATCTCCACCCGGTGCGACTTGAAATCCGGCATCCCGGTGGAGTGGGTCTCGGCAGAGATGATGTGGTTTGCATACGGTCCATACGGGACAAAGACGGTTCCTGCCTCCACGTCGGGCGACGCGACCGCCCTCATGACAACAGACCCACAGGGACCGGTCACCCGGACAGCATCCCCGTCATCGAGCCCGAGTTCCATCATATCGAACTCGTGCATGAAGCAGGTGGATGTCTCCGCCGCGTATTCGGCTGATGTCTTGTTCTCGACGGTCACGCCCTGGTTCACCGTCCGCCCGGTGTTCATGAGAAAGATCATACTTCCGCCTCCTCCTGCACTCCTTCGACCATCCGGGCGACCCGGATCGCAGAGTTCGGGCAGTGTGTCTCGCAGGTCTTACACCCCGTGCACTTCTCCTCGTGGAGGATTCTCACCCGTCCGCCCTCAATTCGCATGATAACCTCGTCGCTCGCGGACGTCCCCGTCGCTGCAAGTTGGAGATCGATCTGTCGGTTGACCGGGCAGGAGACACAGCAGTTCCCGCACCGCATGCAGAGGGTATCGTCGACCTCGAGGTGATACCACGAGGAGAACGCCGTCCCGTCACGCCGGGCGATATCGAGGATCCGCCCGCTCGCAAGGACGCCTTCAGGACACGCCTCGACGCAGAGGCCGCACCGGATGCAGTGACCGGGGTAGACCTCCGGCTCCCATTGGTCCTGCCGGCGGAGAACCGCTATGGCATCGGGTGCGGGGCAGATCATCATGCAGGAGAAACAGCCCGTGCACTCCTTCTCTGTCCGGGTCGGGTAGCCCTTGAAGTAAGACGGGGTCTCGAGCGGCGCAGTCTTTGCGAAGAAGAACTTCTTCACCCATTCAGGCCGGAGGAACTCCCGCACGTAGTAGACGATCGATCGCATCTCCTCACCTCTCGTTGCACGCGATACAGGGGTCGCTGCTGATGAACGTCGACGTCACATCGGCAATCGAGGTGGCATTGATGATCATCGAGTGGGCGCAGGCCTCGATGTTCATGATCGAGGGCGTTCTGATGGCGATGTCGAGCACCCGGCCGTATTCGTCGGTCTTGATGGTGTAGACGAGCTCGCCCCGGGGTGCTTCGCCGCTGTGCGAGGCGGAACCTGCCTTGCAGAGGCCGCCGCCCCGGATGGGACCTTTTGGGAGCTCGCGTATGCACTTCCGGATCAGGTCGATGCTCTGGACGATCTCCTGGAACCTGACCATGACCCGGGCGAAGTTGTCGCCCTCGGTCCGGGTTATCTGCGTAAACCCGAGTTCCCGGTAGGTCGGGTGCCGGAGGCGCAGGTCGCAGTCCTCGACGCCGCTCGCCCGGGCCGTGGGGCCGACGGTGTGGGCCCGGATGGCCTCCTCGCGGCTCATGAACCCTATTCCTTTGCTCCGGAGCGCGATCAGCGGCCCGGTCTCGAAGATCCTGGTATACCGCTTCACCTCGTCCTCCACCTTCGCGAGGTCGGCAAGCATCCGCTCGGCGTCCTCCGGCAGGAGGTCGAACCGGACCCCGCCCGGGATCATGTAGGCGGTGTTGATCCGCGAGCCCGTCAGCCGTTCCAGGTTGTCAAGCACCGTCTCCCGGGTATTCAAGAGGTACATCGCGAGCGTCTCGTGCTCGATCGTGTAGCAGTAGGAGAAGTTCGCGAGGATGTGGCTTGCCATCCGGTCGAGCTCGTTTGCGATGACCCGGAGGTAAGCCGCCCGCGGCGGAACCGTGATCTCGCTGATCTTCTCCATCGTCTCGATGAAGACCATGTTATGGATGACCGAGCAGATCCCGCAGACGCGCTCCGCAAGGAACATCACCTCCTGCCAGGGCCGCCCCCTCATGATCCGCTCGATCCCTTTCTTCATGTATCCGAGTTCGACCTCGGCCCTGAGCACCCGTTCGCCCGCCGTCTCGCACTTGATGCGGGCGGGCTCTTTCCAGCACGGATGCATCGGGCCGAGGGGTATGGATACGTCGACGGTCTTCTTCATCGCTGCTTCTCCTCGTAGTCTTTGAATATCAGCGGCGCAACCGAGAGTATGGCGGAGAGGATCTCTGTCGGGCGGGGCGGGCAGCCCGGCACCGATGCCGCAATTGGTATATAGTTCTCGACGGGTGGTGAAGTTAAGCTACCCTTTCGGGCATAGACACACCCGGAGATCGGACAATTCCCGATGGCAACAGCCACTTTCGGCTCCGGGATCTTATCCCAGATATCACGAAGTTTGTCTACCCATTGCGGGGTTACAGAGCCGATAACCAGGAGAACATCGGCCTCTCTCGGGTTGTTGTGGACGTAGATACCGTATTGTTCGATATCGTAGCGGGGTGCAAGGCAGGCGAGCACCTCGATGTCGCAGCCGTTGCACGACCCGACGTCGACGTAACTGACGTGGATCGACCTCGAGCGGACGACATTCTTGATCTCCTGGAGAATATTCCTCATGAGAGGATCGCCTCCCGGATCCGTTCTCGGCCTCTTGCGACGGCCTCATCGAAGGATCCGTTCTCTATCATCGCTTGTGTATCGTTGTAAATTTCCTGCATTCTCTCTGTATCCACAAGGGGTATGAATCGGGTGAAGAGTTCGCACCCGAGTTCTTTTGCGACCGCATCGCCCTTGTCCGCGTACTCAAGTCCCATCTCCCACCGGGACTCGAGGTTCTCGAGCAGGGCCATATCGAAGTTCTGGATCAGCACCCTCCGGAGTTTCGCGTCCTTCACCCCGAGACGCTCTGCAATCGCCCGGACGGTCTCGTCATGCCGCGTGCTCGTGAGGATGGTGTACTTCATCTGACGGAGGTCTTTTTCGTAGAGGAACTTCATGCGAGCACCCCGAAACTATGCGCTATCGCGTAGGCGAGGAATCCGAGCACCATCACCCAGAGCAGCCCCATCTCGTAGCGTTTCAGAGCGAGTTCGTCGTGAACCAGGGTAAGCGCCGTGGCGATGACGAGCAGGACCACACCCGCGAGTGTCTGGTCGGCCACGCTCCAGTTCTGGGCGGCCTGGGCGAGGAAGACCGCCACGTAGAAGGCCGCTCCTGCCGTGAGGAGAAGGCGTATCCTACTCATCCCATGATCACCCCGAGGACTATGATGTAGATGACGAGCGCGCCCGTCACGAGACTCTGTATGGTAACCGTGTCGTAGGGCGAGAGCATCGGAGAGACCGCACAGACGAACGAGAGCGAGACGAGGATTAGGAGCATCAGGAGTAACGTGAGACCCAGCGGCAGAGCTCCGACGAAGAGGAGGACGAACGCGTAGAGGAGCACGTAGGTCTTGAGAGCGAACCCCACCTCAAGCCCGGCGCGCCAGACTCCGAAGTGCTCGGTCATGTTTCCGCTCACGATCTCTTTTGCCTCGATGATCGAGAACGGGCCGTAATGCATCTTAGAGAGGATCACGAGATACAGCGCCACGGCCGCCGGGAACGCCGCGGTGAAGAGGAGCGGGCCGTGGACCTGCTGGTAGGCCGCGATCTCCGCGATCGAGAGCGAGCCGGTAAAGAGGTAGATCACGGCGACGGTGGCGAGGAGCGGCAGCTCCGAGGCTGCCGATATGACCGACCGGATGGCCCCGAACTTCGCGTAGGGCGAGCCCGAGGAGAGGCCGGTCCCGTGCTCCACGATCTTGTGGAGGAGATAGACCGCAAAGAGGAGGAGGAGGCTTCCCCCGGAGAGGAGGACAAAGAGGGCTGCGCTCCAGATGCCGATAGCCACAAAGACTACCGCGACAAAGAGGGTCTGGCTTGCCGTCTTCGGTACCCAGGTCTCTTTGAAGGAGAACTTCAGGGTATGCAGGATCTCCTGCCAGATCGGCGGCCCCGGCCGTCCCTGGACTCTTGCGATGATCTTCCGGTGGATGCCGTGGAAGAGCAGGCCGACGAAGGTTGCAAAGAGCAGGTATTCGATCATGTCAGTATCCTATGAACGGGATATCCCCATCCTTGGTTTTCGCGTTCCACCACAGTGCTATGAAGACGACGAAGGCGGGGAAGGCGATGACCGCGAGAATCTGCGCGGCCCAGACCGGGAGGTAGCCGGCGGCCGCGAGGGGCTCGCCTGCTATCCCGATACCCGCCGCCGCAAGACCGGTGATCAGTGCTGTCTGTTTCTTCATGGCTTATCACATCGATATGACGATCTCCGCCACCCGCAGGAAGAGGAGGAGCGAACTGACGTGGACCATCAGGATGAACGGCGCTCCCTGTGCCCTCGTGATCTCCGCCTTTGCCACATAGAACGGTGCCATGCCCTCTCCCATGACGCCGAGGACCAGGAACGCCTTCGCGACGAGGGGGACCGTCACCGCGTCGGTGAAGAGTTCCCACATGCTCAGCGTGCCGGTGCTCGCGGCGATGATCGCCGCGCCGCCAAAGAGCGGTACAGTGGCGAGCATCGCGACGATTCCGTACTGAAACGCGGCGTTTAAGACATGCCGGTTCCGGTAGGCCGCGACGATGCCGATGTTCGTGATCCCGACAAGCGACGCAAAGAGGGTGAAGTTGAAGACGTCCCCGGTCGCCATTGCCCCGAGCGTGGCCAGACCACAGGCGATCGCCATGAATCGCTGGAACCGCATGAGACCGGGGTCGACCTCCTTTGCGTAGTAGGCGTCCCCGCCGAAGGCTATGTCCATCTGTCTTTCGGGCCTGCTCACGATGACGAGCAGCGTGAAGAGGAGGGCGAAGGCGAAGAGCGCCGCGGTGTAGGGGCTGAAGTAGGCGACGATGTCGCCGAACTCCAGCACGAAGAGTTCCGGCCCGCCGATGTTCGGGGTGGGGAGGTTAAACATCCGGACCACCTCTCCGCATCGTTCCCACGAGGGACATCTTTGCCATCACCTTGATGAGGATCGCACCGCCCGCCATCATCACCCCAAAGAACCAGTACGCGGGGAGGAACATGAAGACGAAGAACGCCCCGATCCAGATCGCCCACGCATAGCCGCTCACGGTCTCGATCAACTCGAACTGCTCGGCATGCCCCTTGCACATGAAGTAGAAGACCGCCCCCACCGCAGCGACCGCCCCGCCGGTGAAGCCCGAGAGGATGATGCCGTAGGCGACCAGGATCAGCGCGAGGATGCCCGGAGCGCTGTCCATGACCTCGATCCGGAACGCCGGTCCCTTCGGAGCCTGGAGCCCTTCTCTCGTGATGTAGACCTCGGAGACCGCCATCAGTTCGGATATCCCGACGACGAGCCCCGGGAGGATGAGCGCCTCGGCAAGGTCGGTGGCGATGAGCGCGATCACGACGAGCCCGAGGACCTCCGCGAGGTCGGTGAGGAGGACCCGGTGCAGGTCGTCTTTCTCCCGGACGATGGCTGTAAACCCGATGATGAGCCCGATCACGGCGACGGCGAGCCCGAACGAGTAGGTGGCGGCGTCCATCATCAGGACTCCTCCCTCCGGAAGAGGAAACTCGCGATCGCAAACGCTACAAAGAGGATGCTCGTCTCGACGACCGTATCGAACCCCCGGGTGTTGTAGAGGATCTCATCGATGATGCCGCCGGGGTGGGCGACGATCGTCGTCCCCATATGGAGGGTGGTATCGGCGAGCCACTGGCTGAACGGGGTGAGGTAGGCCGTCACGTAGCCTGCGTAGGGGGAGTTCTCCGGGTACTGCGACTTCACGGGAGTTGTTCCGAACGGCACGCCGCCCCGGTCGTAGGGGTCGAGAGGACTTTCCGGGTTGAGGGTCTTCGGGTAGAGCTGGTCCTCGTTGTAGGTGATGGACGGCAGGGTGATGAGGCCGAAGACGAGCACGATCACGAAGAGGAGCGCATACAGCCCGGTGAGGTTCTCAAGCCTTGAGAGCGCCGCCGATATCCGGGTAATGATCGATCGGTTCGGCGTCATCGTGCGGCCTCCTTGCGTTCGATGACCCGCATGAGAACGAAGGTCGAGATTGCCGTCACGGCGATGAAGGTCATGATAGCGAGCATCTCGTCGTAGGCGAGCATGATCAGGAGAAGCCCGAATGCGGGGATCTCAAGATTGATCAGCCTCGTAAGGTAGGTCTTCTCGCGCGGGAACCCGGCGGCGATCACCCCGATGATGAGGATGATGCACCCGAGGATGAACTCAGGCGTCACGAATATCCCTCCTCATGAGCGGCAGGATGATGATGGTCGAGATGGGGATGATCAGGCTGACGACGATCGCGACGTCCAGGTAACCGCGGTCGACGACGAACGGGATGACGCCGCCGTAGATGATCCCGATTGAGATCAACTTTTTGAAGGGGTCCTGCTGGAGGTAGGTCCCAAGGGCGCCGATGAGCGCCACGGACGCGAAGAGGATGATGATGATCTCATCCACGCCGCTCACCCCCTGCGTACGTGCTTGCGATGGCGTTCGACTCGAGCGTCGACCCGACGAAGTAGGCCGCGGCCGCGACGAGGGCGAGCGGGTGGTCGATCAGCAGGACGAGCGTACCCGCGACGGCGAAGTTCATGACGTTCACGTAGAGAAACTTCCTGCCGGTGTTTTTCTCAAGCGTTGCCCGGATGACGGCAAAGAGCGCAATCGCGGCCACGACGTAGAGCGCTATCATTGCCGGACCCTCCAGAGCCGCGTAAGGAGTCTGCTCGCGTGGACGTGCGAGAGCCCCTGGATGGTGAGGATGGCGATGACCATCCCGGCGATGAAGTCCGTTGCGGCAAATCCGATCTGAGTGAAGCCATAGACGACTAACGTGGCGAGTACCGCCCCGGTGGTCCCGGCGTAACCGGGGTCATGGCAGATGCGGTTGCCGATATACACCATCAGGGCTGCGGCGAGCCCTCCGGGGATGCCGGCGACGTAGACGCCGCAGGCGGCGAGGAGGGTCCCTGCCGAGGCGTCGGGAGAGCAGACGATATTCCCCATCATGGTGCCGCCGGGAAGAGCGCCGCCGCCGGCCTCGATATCGCGCGCAATGGCCGACGCTCCGCTGACACCCCCCGCTTCTGGTAATTTGAAGAGAATATCGATAGTTACGAAGAGTATCCAGCTGATAGCGGCTGCAGCCAGGATGTGGAGGATCTCACCCAGCATTTATCTCAACTACTTGAGAATACGGTCAATCAATTCAATAAATCTTTGGTTGTTAACATTTCGAGCCCTATTCAGCCGGAAATACGTCTCTGGCGCGTCTCCGGCATAATGAACTCTGGTTACTTTTGTATGTTATCTAATGATTTTTGCAGTCGATATATGTTTCTAAGGATTCTAATCCGGGCCGCTACGCGCCGCCGTTGCCAAACTTCGGGCTGCACGGTCCGATACGCTCGCGGCTATCTCAATAAGAGCCTGGCCCGAAAGCGTCTCATCCCGGCGCGAGTCCAGTCCAACCGGCAGGGAACAAGTATAACTCTCCCGGCGCTGATATACTAGATACGTAATACGCGAGGGTTGCCGAGCCAGGTCAAAGGCGCTGGATTTAGGGTCCAGTCTCGAAGGAGTTCAAGGGTTCGAATCCCTTCCCTCGCACTCTACACCAGCTCATACTTCCGCAGAAACTCTCTAACCTGCCTGGACTCGATCCAGCCCTGGTCGAGCTCCTGGATGTAACCGTCAATCCGCTCGACCTGCTCTTTGATCTTCGCCGTGACCTCCCCCTCACCGAGCAGCTCGGTCATGCCGAGGATCACCTGGAGCGGTTGGCGGATGTGGTCGCCGAGGACTGCAAACTGCTCGATGTTCCGCTCAATCTGCCCGAAGGCCTGCTGCCTGAGGAGTTCATGCTGTTTTCGCTCGGTGATGTCCCGGCCAACTGCGTGGACGCCGACTACCGTTCTATTGCGGATGATCGGGGATTTGTTCAACTCAAGGAATGCTACTGAACCGTCTTTACGGAAAACCTTAATCTCAAGCCCCTCGACCGGCTCACCTGCGGCTATCTTCTTTCGCCCTCTCTCCCACTCGGAGAGTGACGACGGGGCGACGTAGTCGCGGAACTTGCCGGTTGCAAGTTCATCTGGGGTGTAGCCGAGGATCCGTATCACTGCCGGTGAGATGTAAGTAATCCCGCTGTCATAGTAGCAGGTGTAGATCATATCGAAACCCTGCTGGGCAATCTCCCGGAACTCCAGCTTGCTCTTCTGGAGGGCTTCAGCAGCCTGAATGCGTTCGATCATTCTCCCAAACTGCCCGGCAATCGTGTCGATGAGTTCCCACTCCTCACGGAGGAACGGGCCTTCGTCCTCTTCGGGCCTCTCGTGGAGGTAGCAGATCTCCATCATCCCGACCCTCTTTCCGTGGACGAAGATTGGTGATGCCTGCCGCCAGGGCGTCTCCCGGAACCCCTCTGTCTCAAACCTCTCTCCGTGCACCGTGATCCGGGCAACAGTATTTTCCGGGTACTGCCAGCCGGAGGGGAGCAGTCGAACGATGCTGCAAAAGATCGTATCGAGCGAATCCCCTGACTGCTCGATGATCCGGGACATATTATATAGTGTTGAGAGCTCCTTCAATCGCTTGTTCAGGTCGTGCGTCAGTTTCCGCAGCGTGTCCTCCGCCTGTTTAATCTCGGTGATGTCGCGAATGATCACTGCGATCCTGTTTGCGGTACCGCGTGCATCCCGGACCGGGTAGAGGACGGTATCATAGTGTCGCCCTTGCCAGGTTTCCTCGAGCCGGAGCGGTTTACCCGAACGAATGACCTCATGCAGCCGGGAGGCATGCAAACCGACGATATCCTTGGGGAATATCTCGGACGCGCTCATCCCGATCAATTCCTCACGGCTCCGCGAGAAGTTCAGGATCACCGTCTCGTTGGCGTCGATGACCCGGCCTTCCGTATCCAGGAGAGCAATCATATCTGCCGGGGCGTCGAGGAGGGCGCGGGCGGTCGCCTCGCTCTCCCGGCGCTCCTCCTCGGCGCGTT